>WFQY01000199.1 GCA_015486815.1 Phycisphaerae bacterium
ATAGAAGACGGTAGCGATCCGAAAAAACTTGTTATTACCGGACCAATTCATCTCGATGTGCTAAGAAAGGAATATGCGGGTAGAGAAATTGAAATCCGCAAAGAGTTTGGTTTGCCAACAGATAAACAATTATTACTTTTGACAATGCCTAAGATTCAGAGCATCCCAGCGGGCAAAGCGATGCTTAGATCACTGACGGAATTCGTCGATAAGCGCAGCGAGTATCTGTTGATTGTCAAATGGCATCCGTATCAACGGTCTGACGAGATAGAAGACCTTAAGCCAACGGGTACAAATGTTGCTTTCTTCCAATACGAAAACATATATAAGCTTATGGCTTGCTGCGATATAGGACTATGCAGCGGAACATCCGCTGGTGCGGAGATGTTAGCTTTCGGTAAACCGCTGGCTGAAGTCAATTGGCAGGGTAAGAATATAAATATTTCGTATGCGAAAACGGGAATTGCTCCGGAAATTACTTCGGAAAACGATTGGCCTATCATAGACAAATTGTTGAACGAAGGTTTGAGTGACGAACAAAAACAAGCTGTCGAAACATTCATCTCGGAAAACTTCTACAAACTCGATGGCCATTGTACCGAACGGGTGCTCCGCGAGGCGATATCACTTTTATCATAGGGACAAAACCAGTAAAGAACAGTGCCCATCACCCATAACTGCCGTATTTTCAGGCAGTTATCGGTAATTCTCCGCAATCTTCCACGAAAAATTTTCCGAAGATTAAAAATTTTTATAATCAAACCTTGACTTAAAAAACATATAGATATATAATGCTTGCAGTAGAGATATACTTTTTGCTGAGGAGATATATATCTTATGGCGGTTAAACTTTCTGATAAGCCGAATGTGCCTAAGTATCAACGTATTCGCGAGCAGCTTGAATCCGACTTGCAGAAAGGACTTTATCACAAAGGAGCTAAACTTCCCTCGCAATATGAGTTAGCTAAACGGTTTAATGTAAGCCTGTTGACGATGAGGCAGGCATTAAGCATTCTGGAAAATGACGGATTGATCGCCCGTAAACACGGAAAGGGGACATTTATCACAAATTGTTCGCAGCAGGACCAGCGAAAGGTAAACGTTGCTCTGGTTTTCGCTGAATCCTTCAAGGATAATTCCTCATATCAACGATCGGAGTTGCAGATTCTTGAGAATATGTTGAGTCTGCGTGATCGTCATTTGGTTCTTGCAACATTGACAGCTAAGGATATCGTAAGGGGCAATGTTCCGCCTGTTTTGGAGAGCGAGACGGTAGCAGGCATACTGCTGGAAAACTTTGTTCAGGATATTCACGTTGAATTTCTGAAAAGCAAAGGATTTCCACTGGTTGTAATAGGAAGCCACAATATTAATCAGGATGTTGCTCAGGTAATTTATAATCAGGGTAAAGCTGCTTATCTTATGAGCAAAGCGTTGTTGAACTTCGGAAGAGGTCCGCTTTATTTTGTAACGGAGCCGTTTAAGTATCATTATACGTATGAATTGGTGGAAGGATACTCAAGAGCGTGCAAGGAGCATAATCGGCAGGAACGATTGCGAACGGTTATGAATGAAGAAAAAGATCCGTATTCGGAAATTTTGAAAATCGTAGAAGAAGAAGCGGGACAGTTTTCGCTGCTGATTCATGCAAATATTGCTCATGCAATAGTTGATATTTTCAAGACGCATAACCTTCAGCTGGAAGATCATCCGGTAGCTATATACGGAGCAGCAGATTATGTACCTCCCGATGTAAGGCGGAAGTTAAATCAATGTACGCTGGATATACGTAAAGGGACGGAAGTTGCGGTTGAAACACTTAATCGGGTAATTGATGGTGAAAAGATCGGGCAAGTTATTCTTGAGCCTGTATTGCATACTAACATCGAGGATGGTTTACTTCGTATGAAACTCGATTGGAATAAGCCGATGGAGATGGAGTAATGTTGAGTTTTTGATTATTTGGTGGTTAGGACTTTTTTACAGAGTGTTAAATCTTTTTTAAGTGAAAGGAGCTAATTATGAGCAAAAGAACAAGACAATTTGTGGTAGTGGTAATGTTTTTGGGACTTGTGTCGGTGTGTAGTTCGGTTCGTGCCGATTTCCTCGGAGCAGGTGAATTTTCTCCCGATGCAAACACCATTATCCTATGGCATCTTAACGAAGGTAGTGGAACGGTTGCGGACAACGCAGCTATAAGTAACGGAGACGGTGATGGTAGTGTAACCAATACGTCAGCTCCCGAGCCTCGGTGGAATAGTGCGGGTCGGTTCGGTGCGGGTATGGAATCGCAGGACGACGTAGAGGGTTATCTGACGGGTGGTCTTTACGGAAAGAGTATTGCTTCGGTATTTACGTTTGATGGTTGGTTCAAGCCAAGCACCAATCATGACCCTGATTCCGACGCTTCTTACCTTGCGGGTATTAGCAACGGCTTTTTCCTCCGTAGCGTAAATGTTGGTTCAAATACGAGATTTGATTTTTCCGTAAACAACGGCTCAGGCAGTTGGGACAGTAATCTTTCTTATACAATGCCGACAGCTGACTATGTTGATGGAAATTGGCATCATATTGCAGTGGTTTATGAAGGACCTGGGCAAGCGATGCATATTTACTTCGACAATCAAGAGAAAGCGGTTGGTACAGCGGCAGCTGATGCGGCACCTTTGAATCGTCCTCTGATAGTTGGCGGAGCTGTTCCGTGGAGTCCTAACAATCTGAACTATGAATATATAGGACAGTTCGATGAAATTCGCTTGAGCGATACAGCTCGTGATAACTTCGTTCCCGAGCCTGCTACGATAGGGTTGCTAACGATTGGTACGCTAGGATTTATCCGCAGAAAGTAAAACGTAAGCAGTAGGCTGTAGGGGCAGACCGATGTGTCTGCCCCAAAGGTCAGGGCGAACACATAGGTTCGCCCCTACAGAGTTTAACATTTAATCCCGAAGGGATTTCGCTTCGCTCAACATTTATCATTCGTCATTTGTAAATTGTCATTTATTTTGGAATTTTGTTATGAACGTAAAAAAGTCATTCACCTTGATTGAGCTTTTGGTTGTGGTTGCAATTATCGCTGTATTGGTAGCGATATTACTTCCCGCACTTGCGTCAGCGAGGGAATTAGCTCGACGAATCGTCTGCAAGAGCAATATGCGCCAGATTGGGATAGCAGCTATGATGTACGGGAATGATTTTAACGATACGCTTCCTCCGGGGGCGAGATTTACCGATGTTTGGTGGTTTACCAAACATCCCAATAGTGCCGGAAGTATCTATCGGTATATAGGTCAAATTCCTCGTTGCGGTTCTATTACCATACCAGATCCGGGATTTCAGGCATGGGGTATTCCATATCCATTTTACGGATTGAATATGGATATATGTTACTTTTATTATTGGCGGTCGGTATGCGGCAGATGGCGGAAGGTTCAGAACGTAGGCGAGCCTAGCCGAGTATGTTTAGCTGGTGAAGTTGGTAGTGTTTTAGGCCTTGACAGGGCGGCTTTTGCGTGTTTTGGAACGGTGTTATGGCTGCCTAATTATTATGACTTTCGTCATAACGGGAATATGAATGTTACATTTTTAGATGGCCATGTGGTAACAATGCCGTCGCCCTTGCCCGAGAGCAGTAATCGCGATTTTTGGGGAATTCGATAATGCATAGATTGCAAAAGGAAATGAGTTGGTACGTATGCGCCGTTTTTGTTGGTGTTTACTGCTGTTTAGGATTTGCACAGGATCTAAAGTCGATCGATCGTCCTATGGTGGTTATACCTAAGATTAGCGGCAAAGTCGATTTGAGCAAACCACCCTTGGGTGGTTTATGGCGGTCAGCTGCCTGGGTCAATAATTTCGTGCCTGAAAACCAATCGTCCATATTAAAACAGCCAACACGGGCGGGATTGATGTATGACGATAAAAGAATATATATAGGAGTAATAATGGACAATACACGTCCGCCAATAGCTAATTCCGATAGGGGGGATACGGGATTGATGCGAGATGATGCGGTTGAAGTTATATTGAAACCGCCTGGGTTTAGAAAACGCTTTGGTGGGGTTATGTCATTGACATTGAATCCCGATGGCTTGCGGGATGACGGGATAAATTATAATTTCAAGGTAAATTTCAAATGGGACGGTAGGGTGTTTATCGATGGTAATCGGTGGATGGCGATTTTCGCAGTGCCTTTCAAATCAATCGGATTTAAGCCTAAAACCGATGAGCGGTGGGGATTTAATATTGCTCGCTTCATTCCGGATCTGCCGGGACTTCTTTATCGTCCGTTGAGTTGGTCGCCCGTTGGTATGAATGAATTTCACAGTGCCAAGACAGAGGGGCATATTATATTTGGTGGTAAAACATCGGCAAGTAAAATGGGCAGGATAACGGTTGACCGAAATATCTTTTTCAGTGGCCGATGTGCTGACGGGCAAAAGCTAATTTATATGATTTGTGATGAGCGTAACAATATTGTCCGCCAAGGCAGCGTGCCATTTGTATCGCACTATGCAAAGGGAAAATTGCCTTATCCACCTGACGGTAAATATACTCTCAAATTAGCTATTGTCAACACAGCAGGAAAGATGGTAAATGTTGATGTAAAGCCCATAGTGGTCGAACCTGCTATGGAAATAAAGGCTCGTCGATATCCCGTTCACGGAACCGCTGACTTGGTTATAAAAATCAGGAGGATGAAATATCCCGACGCTAAACAGGGACGAATGAAGGTTGTATGGTTTCGGAATGGTGAGGTATTAGGGCGTAAGGTAATTTCTCTATCCGATAAATTGCCTGCGAGATATATTGTAGATTTGGGTAAGGTTTCACCGGGCAAGGTTCTTGTCAGGATTTCGGTTACGGAGAAAAATCCTCCCGGTAATGTGCCGTTTCCCACGCCTGGCTCTCAGGTCGTCAAAAGGTCGGGTGGATTGACAGCTACCTATTCGTTTATTCAGCCGAAATGCCCGATATGGGCGAATAACAAAATAGCTGAACCGTCCGGCGAGCCTATAGTACCTTGGCCGGCTTTGAAGGTAATGTCGGATGCAATTTGTCCGTGGGGCAGAAAATATGATTTCGGTAAATCATTTTTGCCTGTAGCTATTACGAGTCAGGGACATCAAATATTAGCTAAGCCCACAATGCTTGATATTGTTGTTGATGGTTCGCCGACACACTTCAAAATGGTTGATGACAGCGGAATTAAAGTCTCTCATAAGGGAGGGCGAGCTGTCTTAAACAGGGTTTTCAAAGGTAACGGCATTAAGGTTAATACAAAAGTATCGGTGGACTATGACGGAATGATGTGGTTCGACATAAAAATATCCGGCCGAAAGAAATTAACGGTTGATAAAATCAATATAGAAATTCCTATGAAAAATGAGTTTTCGACGTTGCAGTCGCATTGGCCTTATGTGCGGGGGGAATATCGCGATACGAACAGTATGCCGGTGGGGAATAAGGGATTAAAATTGCCGTTCAGGCCGGTTGTTTGGCTTGGCAGTACCGAAGCGGGCTTGGAATGGTTTGCAGAGTCAGACAAAGGGTGGAAACCAGCGAATGATAACAATGCAATCGAGATTGTCAGACGAAGTAATGCCTGTGTGATGATACTGCATTATCAGGATAATAGCGAAAAGCTGCAGGGTGATAAGCATATTTGTTTCGGGTTGATGGCATCGCCGGTAAAACCTTGGCCGGTGAACTATTATGAAGATAAAGCGAGAATTTTAAGCGGTATGAATTGGGGCTATAATCGCATTCCCGATGGTGATGACGCTGCTGTATGGTATCCTCTTGAGGGGAATATCTCACTTACTAAAGGGCGTATGGAGTTATGGATTGAGCCGAAGGTCGATTTGCAAAAATATCGGGCGTTACATCTTGCACCTGCAAAATGGGTGGGTGATATGAAACTGTTGCGAATTGATTTTTCAGATGGCGCATATCTTGAATTGAAATATGCCAAGCACAGGGGGGCAATGGTCTTTGCCGGACGAGACAAAAATCATAAACCTTGGCTTAACCATCAAACTCCGTTATTGAATTGGAAACCGGGGACGGTTCATCGAATAAGTTTAAGCTGGTCGGATAGTACGAAGGTTTTTGTTGATGGGCGTGCGGTTACACGTCAGCCACGACAAGGACTTATTGCTGATAGTCTCAATGGTGCAAAACTGAAATTGGGTGGCATTCGAAGTGAATTTTATCTGCACGCTATTCGTATCTCATCTAAGCCACAAGGGGAATCGTCTGTCAATACCAATCCCGTTAGCTCGGATGATACACTGTTTCTTGATACGTTTAATCATATCGAATCTGTCGATGGAAAGCGAATAAGCACTCTGCAAATAGGTAAAGGAGCAGGGCATATTACAAATACGAAGGTAATGATCTCACCTGAGCATGGATTGTGTTTATACAATTACGGTGCGCGTACTCTGCTTAACGAAATAAAAGATATCGGAGCCAAGTATCTGCTGTTTTTTGAGACGTGGACAAATGTGGAAAATTCCGGTACATCGCCGTGGGAAGATGGCTTGAGGGAAATGGCTTGGGATATTCATAAGCTCGGAATGAAATTTTTCCTGTATTTCGGATTCAATTTGGGTGATGTTCCCGAAATGAGAGATATCATAGATGAATGTAAAGCGAATCCTGATGAGAAACCGCGAATAGCTGTCTGGCAGAGACCCAAACATCCGATGTACACCTGTAGCTATGCGAGTCCGTATCAGGATTATATAATTTATAATGTCGATCGATTAAAACGGACTGTTGGCATAGACGGTGTTTATTTGGACGGTGCCGCTATGCCGTTGGCAACGACAAATATAGCGATAGGCAACGGATATCGAACACCGGACGGTAGGATAAAACCGATTTACACAATTCACGCTACCAGACGATTCGTTCAGCGGCTGAGAAATATTTTTTCCGCTCCCGATAATATTATAGTTGCTCACGGTCAAACGTCGCTGCCGACATTATCGTGTGTCGATCTGACTCGCGTCGGAGAAAACTTAATGGCTTCAAGTTGGGATTGGCGAAAGCCGACGACGCTGATTCCGCTACCTGTCGCTAAGACCATTTATTATGGTAGGACTTTCGGAATTCCGCAACGGCTTGATATCGTATTAAAGCATTCTCATATGAGTAAGAACTACCCGAATTGGGAACCCGGTATTTTAGCTTTAGCTCAGATACACGATAATATATTGGTTACGGGCGTTGAGAATAGCGGATATTTTCCTCCCATCGTTCAGCGAGTTTATCGGGATTTGAATGTGCGTACGGAATTTGATGCGAGCCATAGCAGATGGTATCCCTATTGGAAGGTCGATCGCGAAATACGAAAGCAAACGTCGCTAAAAATAAGTTTGTGGAAACGCAATGACGGAGCGGTGTTGGCTGTTGTTTCCAATCTTACCGATAAAAAGATTAACGATATCATTTCATTTCCGGAAGGTAGCAGCATAAAGCCGAAAAGCGGATTGAGAATCTATGATGCGGTTCAGGATAAAGCTATCGGAGTCTTTGACGGCAAAACAATTACAATTTCCGTGCCAGCGTTTGATTATAGAATAATACGCATCGGCCAAAAGAAGATTTCGCTGCATTACACCGCTCATTATGACTACCTACCGCCAAATGCTAAGAGTTATTATTTCAAGTAGCCTTGTTTGTTTCAAATACTCTCGTCCACAAAGCTGTTTAGCTGATAGCTGACAGGTATTTCGTACTTTAATCTCGCTGCTCAATCTGTTAAACTATGTGATTAAAATTGGTTCTTACTGTTTTGTATCTTTTGCTGATATAGGAGTATATCGTCAGATGACAACATTAATGGTTACAGGGTCGATAGGGTTGGATACCGTTGAGACACCGGCGGATAGGGCGGATAACTGTCTCGGTGGGTCTGCGGTTTATTTTGCAATATCAGCTGGCATTGTGCTGAATAAGCCCATTAGGTTGGTAGGGGCGGTCGGTGATGATTTTCCCGAAGATTATCTTACACTGCTCAAAAAGAAAAATATAGATATTACCGGTCTGGAAATACGGCGGGGCAGTAAAACTTTTCGTTGGCATGGCAAATATCACGCTAATATGAATTCGCGTGAGACGGTAAACGTCGAGCTTAATGTGCTTGGTGAGCAAAGCCCTGTGATTCCTATCGAATTTTACGATTCCG
This sequence comes from Phycisphaerae bacterium, assembly GCA_015486815.1. Classification (GTDB taxonomy): domain Bacteria; phylum Planctomycetota; class Phycisphaerae; order JAAYCJ01; family JAAYCJ01; genus S014-18. The sequence continues at coordinate 8,198 of WFQY01000199.1, forward strand.
AATATATTTTTTTAGCTAACAATGATCCGATACTTCAGCTTGAGTTTATAAATCAGCTTCGCAACCCGAAATTTATCGTTTGCGATACGATGGATCTGTGGATCGAAACTCAGCCCGAAAATCTGCGTAGAGTATTAGAGAGGGTTAATGGTATTATCTTGAATGATGCGGAAGCTACGCATCTGACGGGCGAAAGTAATTTGATATCAGCTGCCAAAGCTGTCTGTAATATGGGACCTGAATTTGTCATAATTAAAAAGGGTGAACACGGGGCATTGTTGCTGAATAATAACAGGTTGATAATAGTGCCAGCATATCCTACGGAAAAGGTAATCGATCCGACCGGAGCGGGCGATAGTTTTGCCGGTGGATTTATGGGTTTTGTAGCAGCTGAGGACAAAACGGACTTCGCAACGCAGGCAGTTGCTTTGACCTATGGAACGGTAGCTGCCTCGTTTACCATCGAGAGCTTTTCGGTCGATGCCTTGGTCGCTGCTGACAAAGATTCGCTCGAATCGCGCAGAGGAAAATTGCTTGAAGTTATGGGTAAAGGAATTTTGATTTAATTCTGATGAGTTGGAAGCAAAAGACAATTTTGTTTGCCGGAGTTTTTCTGACGGTATTGCTAAGCTCCTGCCAGCAGATTCGCCAAAAACAGGCGATTGATCATACGGTTAAAGGCATTCTTTTGGCGGAGTCGGAAAACTACGATCAAGCCCTTGCGGAGCTGCGAGAGGCAGTAAAGCTCAATCCGCAGTTAGCTGTCGCATATTCGCGAATAGGGCAGGTATATATGAAAATGGGTAAGCCCGAGCAGGCACTCAAAGCATATCAGCAGGCGGTACGCATCGATCCGTTCAATCCGTCCGATGTACTTTCACTTGCACATATATATCAGCAGCTCGGTTATCTGACAGAAGCAATCAGGGCGTATCTGCACGCAAGTGAGCTTGACGAAGAATCTTTCGACGCTCAGCTAAATCTCGGAGTATGCTATCTGCAAACGGGATTGCTCGATCAGGCAATAGAGCATTTCAATCAAGCTGTTAAAATAGACCCTGATAGTGCATTTGCATATTCCAATCTCGGAGCAGCCTATGATATGCAGGGGAAATATTATGAAGCAATTCGAGCGTACAAGGAATCGCTCGAACGAGACGCAAAGCAGATAATGGTATTGATAAATCTTGGTACGACCTATATGAAGCAGGAGCGATTCGAAGCAGCTGAGCGGTCTTTCAAAAAGGCTCTCGAACTCGATTCGCACTCAGCTATTGCCCTCGAGCGGCTTGGTTATTGTTTCTATAGGCAGGGGCTTTTGAAAAAAGCTAAGGATATGTATCTAAAATCGTTGAAGATTAACGAAAAGTCAGCTAGCGCTCATACGGGTTTGGGTGTGGTGCTAATGACGATGTATCTTGAGAATAAAAAAGACATCGAACTGCGAAAAGAAGGACTTCAGCAATGGTATCGCAGCCTTGAGCTCGACCCGAATCAGCCTAAGGTTAGAAAACTCGTCGAGAAATATAAACTACCGCCACAAACTCAGCCAATACCGCAATTATAATCATTTTTCATTTTCGCTATTTGCCTATCAATCAATATCTCAATCCAAATCAGCGAAGCTATACGTGAATAAATTAATATCCGCTGAATATTGCAGTATTGCTTCTAACTTAGCGGGTGTGATGTGATTTACATCGCCTTGTTGTTGAATCGAATGAGAATAAAAGATTACGATCGAATTTTCTTTTTTGAGAGTATCTAACAATTCACAGATTTTCTCGATTTCCAATCCGCCATTTTCGTCGATACTGATACTCCTAAGCCATTGTTTGGGTTTTAGCGATTTTATGGGAATAGGAATCTCTCGCCAAAGTTTCTGAGGCAGACCACACCTCAGATAATCAAAAATTTTTAATAGCACCTTATCAGTATGTTCGTTTCTGCTGCTTACCGGATATGCAAAGCATCGATCGGGATTTTTAATGCCAGCCTGCGACATCAAATTAATCGCTGGTATTATTTCTTCATCAAGATATTTGTCAGCTCCGATTTTTTCGATAGTATCGAGGGCATCTTTATGCCGTAGGCTATGACAGCCAATGCAATGTCCTGCGTTTTGTAACGCTAATAAACCATCGATTTGCTCATCCGATAGTCTGTCAAATTCGGAGATGAAAAAAGTCGCTCGTGCATTATATTTTTCGAATATATCCCGCGCATCAAGCCATTGTTTGATAAAATGGTCGTCAAAACTCAAAATTATCCCAGGCGAACTTATCATCCGAAGTGAACCCTCGCTAAAAGAAGATCGCCTATATACTGAATTCGATTATACATTTTACCGTTAGATTCTATCTGGCAGTAAAATCTCATTCCTTCTTTCCATTCGGGGTTATATTGCTCGATCCATTCGCCTGTCATTATCCACGCTTGGTTATCATCAACCTTTGCAACGGTAAAGTTGCCCATCCTCGCATCCTTAGCTGGTAATACGATTTTCTCACTCTCGCGAACCAAACACATCTTATCCGTATCGACTTGTGCTATGAATAGGGGGGCTCTGCTGCGGAATACACCATTGCTCATTTCACTGACTCGCGTATATACAAGATACAGTTCGTTCTGCCAGCTAAGCCAATGCTGTTGAGTATTTTCTGTTTCAACTTCGCTGCCGTCATCCCAACGCCAAGCTGATATTCCCTGCCAGTGAACCCCATCATCACTTTGCGATAGGTACATCCTGAAATCTTCACAATCGCTGCGTATCGTCATATAAAATCTATCGTTAAATCTGACGATCGAAGGCTCGTGAAGACCTCCTGGCTTATCTATGCCTACGAGAGTTCCGATATCCGTAATCTCAAAGTTTTTACCATCGAAGCTGCATATCAAAGTCGTTGCACGATTAAATTCAATGTCTTTATGCTTAACCACCGCAGGCAGTAATATTGCGCCATCGGCAAGCTCGACGGTTTGATTACACGGCTGAACTAAAATATCCACAATGCCACTTTCGTATATTCGTTTGTCAACACTTATTTGCTGCCAATTATCCCAATCGCCTTTTTCCTCATTCCAGACAGCGAAGATATTTTTACGCTCAGGCAGCCTATCGTACGCTAATGCTTCACACTTTATTCCCGCATCCAACATCTTATCACGCGAAAAAACGGTATTCCCATATCCTAACAATGTTCGCGTTGTATTGTGATACAAAGGAGCAAACGTAGGTGATTCGAACGAATCATCGTCATAAGGAATTTTTTCAAGTTCCAAACTTTCCGCCGGCAGCGACCAACTCTCGCCCGAATTCGATGTCCGCAAAATATGCATTGGTCCCAAATCGTTTGCAACTTGCTGCGTAACGTGGACGTGCACAATCGGAGAATCATCATCCGTGTCCGATGGAATTACACACATCAAAGGCGAAAACCAGCATTGATTATTTTTCCTACCTTTTAGAACTATCTGCTTCTCGATCTTTGTTATACTCATTTTATTACTCGCATTCTATCAGTATAGGGG
>WFQY01000200.1 GCA_015486815.1 Phycisphaerae bacterium
GTCAATGACTTATCGAACAAATCAAAATCATCAAGCTCTTCATATTCGATAGCCGGTATGGACAAAACATAGGCGCCCAGTTCGGTGAGTCTATTATAAAGCTGTTTCGTTCTACAGGCAGGACGCGTAATAATTATCGTCTGACCGAAAAGTGGCTCAGATTCAAACCAGCTAAGACTGTCTTTCAATCTGACAAGTTCTCCTACGATTACAATTGCCGGCAGCTCGATTGGCGGAGTTAGCTTTTCCACAATATCCGCAATCGTACCGACCGTTCCGGTAATAGTGCGTTGAAGTCCCGTACCCGCGCGTTCGATAATAGCAGTAGGTCTATTCCGCTTGATCCCCGCTTCCATTAGCGCATCTATATTATCTCTCAACTTTGCCACAGACATATACAAAACAATCGTATCGAGTCTCGCTAACGCACCGAAGTCAATAGGATTCACATTTTCGTCCAAACGTTTATGGCCGGTTGCAAAAGCCAGCGTACTTGCATAGTCCCGATGTGTCAGCGGAATCCCGCTATAAGCTGACGCAATACTCGCTGATGTTATTCCCGGAATAATCTCAAAATCTATGCCGGCTGATGAAAGTATCTGCAATTCTTCCCCGCCACGAGCAAATATCAACGGATCGCCGCCCTTAAGCCTAACAACGGTTTTACCCGACCGTGCAAATTCCACTAACATCCGATTTATATCTTTCTGAGCGCTACTTGCGCCTGGCGATTTGCCGGCATAGATAATCTTCGATTCGTCAATTTCGATCAGTATCTGCGGATCAATAAGCTTATCACAAATAATCACATCAGCTTCTCGCAACTTTTGCTTACCAATTGTCGGAAAAAGCAAAGCTGACGATGCACCGACTAAAATAACCTTTCCTTCAGCTATATCCGTCATATTAGTGCTATCCCAACTGCCTGCTGATACGCGAAGAACCTATCAGAAATAATCCGCCACTGAAAATCATAAGCCAAACAAGCTGATGTAAACTCTGCACAAACGCCCAACCTTTGAAAAATATCCCGTTGCTGATTTCCAGATAATACGAAAGCGGAGAGATATAAGTAAACCACCGCACAACCAATGGCATCGCCTCCGGAGGAGTCCACGTCCCCGAAAGAAACATAATCGGAACCATAGCAGCTATCAGCATCAAAAGCACTTGCGAGAGATTTTTTGCGACCGTCGCAAGTAGCATTCCCAACCCCGAACACGCACCGATATAAATAGCTGTCGCCACCCAATACGCAACGATCGAACCCTTAGGATATAAATTGAAAACGGGCATGAGAATCGCAAACAGGCAAAGAGTCGTAAACAATAAAACAAGAAAAGTCATCGGGATAATCTTTGAAAGCATTATCTGCCACGAATGAAGAGGACTGACCAAAAGCTGCTCTATCGTACCATATTCCTTTTCTCTGACAAGAGCTGCTGCTGGCAGAAGTATCGCAACCATAGTAATTTCACTGCAAAGCTCAGACAGACCGACAAACCACGAACCGTTAAGATTACGATTAAACCAGTATATCGGAGTAAACTTTATATACCTCGCAGCACCAGCCTGCGAAAGAGGACGCCTGATAAATTTCAACTTCACCGTATTGCAAATCGACTGAATATGCGCCAAAGCCATTGCCGCCATATTCGAATTCGTTCCGTCCACCAATACTTGAATCTTGCCCGCTTTCCCACGAGCAATATCGCGAGTAAAATCCTTATCTATCTCTATGACCATCTGAGCGCGACCCGTCGTCAGCAGCTCATCACTTTCCCTATCGGAATTAATAATACCGATAATCCGAAATTGAGGCGGCAGAATATGATCAATAAGCGATAGGCTCATCTGCGAACCATCGAGATTCCGAATAGCTATCGGATAATTTTTCAGCTCGACAGAAAATCCTCTTGCACAAAGATATACATCAAGCGAAAAACACCACAAGACGACAGCCACCAGTGCAGGGTCTCGCGAAAATTGCAGCAGTTCCTTTTTTATCAGCGCAAAAGTTCTCATAAAATCAATCCAATCGCTTTCGGAAAACGGTAAAAGCTATTACATAAAGGACAATTGCATATATAACCAACATTAGAATCGAAGGCCAATGAACCGACCAGCCCGTCCCCTTCAAAAACATTCCCCGCAAT
>WFQY01000201.1 GCA_015486815.1 Phycisphaerae bacterium
GCATAATACAGAAGAAGTTTGCACTGCTCGATAAACAGCTTATAGAATTACAGAAGCATTTATCGGAAGTACAGTTTTCCGAGTTTAAAAATAGCTGGGCGTTGAGAAGTATGACTGAACGGGCATTGCAGGTTATGGTCGAAATTGTTATTGATATTGCTGAGCGGATAATATCGCTCAACAATGCGGGACCAATTGCAAGTTCAGGGGAAGCTTTTGAGAAATTAGAGCAATTGGAAGTCATAAAATCGGCTGACGATTATCGTGATATGGTAAAATTCAGAAATCTTATTGTTAATCAATGCGAAGAAATCGATCCTGTTATCGTTTTTGATATAGCGAAGAACAAAACCGACCTTTTTAGACGCCTTAAGGATGAAATTGATAGGTTATGAACATTGATCTTGAAAAATTATCGCAATCTATCAGGGAAAAATGTCCCGAGGTGGTTTTTGCCGTTCTATACGGTTCGTCCAGAGATGGAACGGTTAAGCCCGAAAGCGATATTGACATAGCGGTTTATTTGGATGACGAGATTAGTTTCGATACTATATCGAAAGTAAATGTAAGATATAAAAACCCCTAAGAAAGGATTAGATGCGGGAAAAGAAGAAAACTTCGTTGATATATGCTGGCAGGCTTGATGAGATTTACGCACCTGTCGCACAACCGTTATCTATCGTACGCAGCAGGCTTACGGAGATACTAAGCGATGAAATACGTGAAATATCGGATATGTGCGAATACGTTGCTCAATATCGGGGCAAAATGCTTCGTCCCGCAATTCTTTTGCTGGCTGGATTAGCTTGCGGAAAGATTTCGGAGCGGCACATAGATTTTGCTATCGTTATCGAATTGCTTCACCTTGCGACTCTTATTCACGACGACATCATCGATGAGGCTCAGAAGCGGAGAAGCAGATGTGTGGTCAATCAACTGTGGGGCAACGAATCGAGTGTACTGCTCGGAGATTATCTTTTAAGTCAATCGTTCGACCTGTGCAATAGGACAGGAGATATAGCTTCAGCGAGAAAAATTTCACAAACCGCACGAGAAATTTGCAGGGGTGAGATGCTCCAAAGTCTGACAAAGAATAATTGGCGAATATCGGAACGGGAGTATATGCAAATCATAGAGATGAAAACAGCTAGCCTATATCAGCTTTGCTGCAATCTCGGTGCGAGCATAGCAGAGGCGGACAAACAGCAAATATCTTTGCTTGAAAAATATGGCAGATATCTTGGGCTTGCTTTTCAGATAACTGATGACCTGCTCGATATTACGGGCGAGGAATCGAAGATGGGCAAAGCGCCGGGCAGAGATTTAGCTCAGGGCAAAGCTACCCTTCCGGTAATATGTTTTATGAATAAAGCTGACGAGGTTTCTAAAAAGCGATTTTTACGTCTTCTTTTGCAATCGGAAGATAATCTTCCTGAAATCAAGACTTTACTTGAAACCAATAGCTGTATGGTTTATACTCGGGATAGAGTGAAGCAATTAGTCACACTTGCCAAACAGCAGCTTGAAGTATTTAACGACTGTCAGGCGAAACAGTCGCTTATGCAAATATCCGATTTTGTAGCGAGGCGATTATGGTAAATCTAACCGATCAAAACAAGGAAAATGACCTGTCAAGGCGAAAATCCTTTTTAAGAACGCTCAGCTCTTCTTGGATGATACCTGCTGCTTTTATAATCACACTCGGGGCGACTTGGTTGATTATTTACGGTGTTTGGCGGATCACCGTTCCGCAGGAAAACAAATTGTTAGCCGTTCTTATTCTCGCATCCGCAGGCATCTTATTAGCAGCAGCAGCTTTGATGTTTATCCTTACTCTCATATATAAATTGTTGATAGACATATCCAATCGATCATCCAATCCTATTGTAATTCAGCCGGCTAAATCGGGAGCAGCTGATGCTGACCAGCTGGAAAAAGACATAAAACAGATTGGCTTGCAAATATCGCAAATGGTGAAATTGCTTAATGATGTCAACGAAAATATCCTGATGGACGAGCAAAGCAAGCGGAAAAAATTCGAGTTTCTCGTCAATCAAAAGATACAATCGGCACTTTCGGATGTTGAAACGCTGATAAGTAATAGCGAATGGGCGGGGGCGCGAGCGATACTCGATACATTGATTAAAAAATATCCCGAGAAAAGCGAAGAATTGCAAGAAAAGCTAAAGCGTCTTGAGGATAGGCGCAGAGAGGCTTTCAATCAGGAATTGATAAAGACACGCAAGCTCATCAATGATTTTATCGCGATTAGCGCATGGGATAAAGCGATGAGGCAAGCGGAAGCATTACTCGAAAAGCATCCCGACGCTGAAGAAGCGAAAGAGCTCGTCGCACAGATAAGTCAGGAACGACAGAAATTCCGCGCCGAACAGATCAAACGAATGGAGGCGGACATTCAGCGATCTATTACACGTAAACGATGGAACGACGCCCTTCAGATAGCTCAACAGCTTATTGATAAATATCCAGATAGTCCGGAAGCTGAGATTTTACGTGAAAAGATGGATACGCTGCGAGCTAACGCTGAAATCGAAAAGCGTCAGCAGCTTGAGGAGCAAATAAAAGACCTTATCAAAAGGCGCAATTTCATACAAGCGGTTGAGCTTGGAAAATATGTAATTCAGGAATATCCCGACAGTCCTCAAGCACAGGCTCTTCGCGAGCAGATGGAAAAACTCCAAGAATTAGCTGCTCAGCAGGAAAAAGA
>WFQY01000202.1 GCA_015486815.1 Phycisphaerae bacterium
ACCTTGTTAAGAAATATCGGATGGAAAATTTTGAACTTTAAAAAAAAATATTGTTGTAAGTCTTTACAAGACATAGACTAAAGAAATAGTCTGGTGCGAATGTGTTTCTAATGATAATGATTGTCGTTTAGGTTGGGCTATTATTATGATTATTATTAGAGACGTGCAAAATGCAAATTCGTAGGGGCGGACCTGCGTGTCCGCCCTAATTTTCGGGCAGACACATAGGTCTGCCCCTACATGTCAATCGGGATTTTTGCATTTTGCACATCCCTAAATGATTATTACTTAAGCCAGCCTAACCTGCTCCATTTGGGTAAATCGAGGAAATTGGGGTCGGGATATGCAAGTTTTTGGGCTTGTTCAAGGGTAGCTGAGTCAAGATAATTGCCGTCTGCGACAGCGAGTGCATCTTCGAGATATTCCATCTTGTCAATGCCGACCAATACAGATGACACCTCTTTATGAGATAGAACAAACTTAGTTGCTAATTGTGCCAGCGTCGGGGCTTTTTCGTCCAATAATTTTTCGTAAACCTTGCGATGCTCTCGGACGGGCGTCAGTGCGGGATGAAGGTTTTCTCCTTTCGGGGTCAGGATCCCCTTGAACAAAACCGAACGAACGACAATGCCTATGCCTTTTTCGTAAGCCAGCGGAAATAGTTCGCCCTGCCGTTGATCCATAAGATTGTAAGGCAGCTGAATTACATCGTATATGCCCATTTCGATTACGCGCGAGGTCTGCTCGGTGGTGTAAGTTGATACGCCGATAGCTCGGGCTTTACCTGTTTGCTTGATACGCAAAAGAGTATCAGCGACATCATCGTTTGTGAAAATTTCAATATCGGGGTCGTGAAGCATATAAACGTCTATATAGTCTGACTGCAGAGCTGAAAGGCTCTTATCGAGAGAGTCGTTTATCAGCTTGCACATTTCCTTGCCTGAAGGGATATTGCCCGCTTTGTCTTTGAAGTGTACGGTTTTGGTTGCGATAATCACATCGGAGCGTTTGTCTTTGAAGGCTTGTCCGAGGAGATTTTCACTCCTGCCATACGCTCGTGCGGTGTCGAAGAAATTTATGCCTTTATCGAGGGCTGAGTTTAGCAGTTTGATTGCCTGCGTTTGAGGCAGTAAGCTTGATTCGTCTTTTGCACCGATTCCGTAAGGCAGGCCTAATGATACGGTGCCGAAAGATATTTCCGATACGTCTATTCCTGTTTTTCCGAGAGTTCTGGTATGCATAAGATTACACGGGTTGCTTAAAAATCAAACGTTACCTCGTCCTGATATTTCGGGACAGCGGTTTTCCATTGTTTTTCCTGTTCGACGAGTTTGGCGAAGCTAATTGCTGATTCGGGCTCGCCGTGAGTAACGAACAGGCATTTCGGATTTATATCAACCTTTGATAGCCAATGCAATAGTTCATTTTTATCAGCGTGAGCGGAAAAGCCATTGATTTTTTCAATTCTTGCGCGTACCGGATATATTTGCCCCAAGATTCTTACCTCTTTGGGTTTTTCGAGTATCTGTCGTCCTAGCGTTGCGACAGCTTGATAGCCGACGAAGAGAATTGTGCTTTCCGGACGATGTATATTTTGCACGAGGTGATGTTTTATCCTTCCGCCTGTGCACATTCCCGAGCCTGCAAGGACAATGACTGTGCCTTTTATCTCATTTATAGCTTTCGATTGATTTACCGTCTTTGACATTCTTAGGTTCGGAAACGAAAAAGGTGATTCGTGATTGCTTATAAGGTCGAGCATTTCCGCATCGAAGAGTTCGGGGTGATGTTTGAATACATCGGTAACATTTATCGCCATTGGGCTATCGACAAAGACGGTAAGTGGTGGAATCCTATCCGCAAGCAGCAGTTTATTCAGATAATACAAGACTTCCTGAGCACGTTCGAGCGCAAAGGTCGGGATGATGATATTTCCGCCGGCTTGGCGTGTGGAGTTTATTATTTCTTCGAGCATCGTTTCGATATTCTGCGGGTCTTTGTGCACTCTATTGCCATAGGTGGACTCGATGAAGATATAGTCAGCGTTTTTTGCAAATGTCGGGTCGTGCAGAATCGGTTTGTTCCATCTGCCAACATCACCGGAGAAAAGTAGCGAACAGTGTTGGCTGGCGTTGCGGAGTGTAATCTCGACCATAGAAGAGCCGAGTATGTGTCCGACATCATAAAATTCGGCTTCTATGCCGTCGCAGACTTCTATTTTCTGATTGTAGTTGATGGGGGCAAAGAATTTTTCGCAATTTTTAGCGTCATCGACGGTGTATAACGGTACTTCGGGATGAGGTGGAGTTCTGCCTTCTTTTTTGTGCCGTTTGCGTTTGTATTCTGCATCTTCTTCTTGCAGATGGGCAGCGTCGAGCATTACGATTTGCGCGATTTCAGCGGTAGCTGACGTGCAGTAGATTTTTCCGTCAAAGCCACCCGCTACGAGCTTCGGAATCATACCGCAGTGATCCAAATGAGCGTGTGTTAGCAGAATAGCATCGAGGGTATGCGGGTCGCAATGAAAAAGCGCCCAATTTCGTTCGCGCAGGTCTCGCTCCTGATATAGCCCGCAGTCAACGAGAATTCGCTTACCGTTTACTTCGATGAGATATCGTGAACCTGTAACATTTTGAGCTGCCCCGAGGAAAGTCAGTTTTGCTTGCATCGATATTTAGCTCCATATATAAATTTTGTTTAGATTTCGGCAAAATGCAATCCTGTAGGGGCGGACCTGCGTGTCCGCCCTAATTTTTGGGCAGACACATAGGTCTGCCCCTACATATCAATCGGGATTTTTGCATTTTGCATATTCCTAAAATTTTGTCTCGTATGTTGATAAGCAGCCATTGTACACCGAGGTAGCTAATGTTTCCACAATTTATAATCTCTATTCTCCAGGACATCAACCAACTGCTCTATCATATTTGCAACTTTTGTGCGATATTCGAATAGATCAGCTGGCTTATTGGTATAAATCGTGGCGCTTGCAACAATATCCTGCGGAATGTTAAGCAGTTTCTCAGCTGATTTTATAAGATTGCTATTACCTTTTTTCTTATACGCTGATATCTTTTTAACCTTGTCGATTAGCGATGAAAGAAGATGCATATATTCGACATCTTCTATGCCGTCTCTTATTATTTCTATCCTTATCGACGGGATAGGTGTTATGTTTTTGTCCGGGTATAGCAGAAAGCCATCGCCATTAACGTGTACCCAGCTATTGCGAAATTGGCAGTGATTGCGAATGTCAAGCTGAGCATCGGGAAAGCATCTTTCGCCCGACTTACATTCACAAGCGGGAGTAAAGCCATCCCACCACGTCGTTGACCAATAGAGGAATCCGTCCGCACCTGCTTTTTGGCACTGCCAGAATAGGATTCTATGGTCGATTGCAGGTTCATCGATAAAGAAATTAGCGTAGGGCGGAATCGGGCTTACGCATACATAGCTCCAGAGAATATCACCTTTGCTTCGCTGATTAGCGAAAAACGGCAGAAACATTCGTTCGGTCTTCGGACACCAAATATCTACCAAATCCGTCAGATGCGAATTGTCGCAGTTGCCTGTCTGCATTATCTTAGCTTGCGGAATTATAGCTTTTATCTGCGTATATAACTTACGCAGAAATCGAAAAACGTTTTTGTCCGCATCGGGTGGCTCATCTACGCCATAAATATATACTTTCGATGGTAAGCCCTGCCTTTTCCATTCATCGTAATAAATTTTTATTGGCTGAATGAGCGTAGCGAGATATTCGTTCGCATCGGCTCTGCTCAATACACGTTTGATGGTAGTACCGGATGGTAATCGATAAAAGCCAAACGAATAATCGGGAAAATATCCCTTTAATGCGCCGACGGTTTGCTTTAATTTGCTCATATCGACCGATTCGAGAACTTTTTTGCCATCGGCTAACTTTTTATATTTACGTTTGACATATTCGTAACCAACATTTTTGGGTGTCAGTCTGTAATTTTTTGAGATAAATTCGCACCAGCGTGTAAAGTCTTTGATATCGAGTGATTTTCCCTTGCCATAATACCATTCGGCAATTTTTTTCATATACAAGCCAAACGGAGCGGCAAAGCTGCCTGGCCGAGGCAGAATAAAGTTTCTTTTGTGCGTGAATATATTTATACTCTTGGTAGTTTTGCCGGTGGAGATGTGAACGGTAAATTGATATACGCCCGCTGGTGTATCGGCTGAACTTGTAACGGTAAACCAGAGCGGCTGAACTTTTGTTTTAGCGACGTTAAACGTATTTACCGTAAATAGCGGGTCAGGCCAAAGTCCGACATAGCTTACCGGATATGACGGATTGCCTGTCCTGACATATCCGACCTTATACCACTTGACCGTTACACTATCGGGAAGGGTGTTGCGTTCTATAGCGACTTTGATATTACGTACGTCGGTAGCTTGGGGGATTATGACGATTTGGAAAGATTCGCTTTCATCACGTGCAAGCGAAATAGCAATAGAGTCCGAATATCGTAAGGTATTTATGTCAGCTCCGTCTTGACGTATTTTTTGAAGTGAGTGGCCGATAGCTAATGTAAATGAATCCGCATAGGCAGATAAATTTTGTAGGCACAAGATAACGCTCAACGAAATGAGCAGATAAGTAATTTTGGAAAACATATCATTATCTCTCCGTAAATTTCAGGATTGCATATCATCGGCTTGACTTTTGATGATGCTATTGAGTTATTAAGTATCATTATTGTTTCCCTCGACAGCGATATCCTCGCCCCTGCTGTGATGGTCGATGACCATACCGTTATCTTCGATATTTCGTTTGCCTATAGCGAGTAGTCTGAACATCTCTTTCAGATCACGCAATCCGCCTATTGCGAACCATATTGTAACACCGCTGCCTACGATTAAACATATCCACGTATAATATTTCCAGAAATGTTCCCACCAATATTCGGATATTCCGTATATCATATGATAAATCACACCTGCTACGAATACGCCGAACCATCCGAAACTCCAAACGACAACCGATACGCTTATGACCTTATCCCAGAAGGTAAATTCCTCCGTACCGAGAATTGCCCGCCAACCGGTAACGGGCAGCTTAGCTGGCTGACCTTCTTCCTTTATTGCATATTTGCCACGATGCAACATTCTATCGAGATTGAAAGGCTCTTTACAAGTCAGCAGAGATACCACCACATACAAAATAATGGAAATAACAGCTGTCCAGAAACTCAGCACCGCCCCTGTTCGCGAGCCTATATACGCTAATATCGGATTATGAAAAGGAGTGATGTTGTGGATGTGTATCAGCGTCAAACCGGTTGCGGATGTTATCGCTCCTACGATGAGCGAACACCACGCACCTGCGGTCGTTCCGCGTTTCCAGTAAAGTCCGCCTATTATGACCGCACCGATACCGCTTATGAATATCGCTCCGCTTATCTGGAAATACATAAAAATATCCTGCGTCTGCCGGAATAGTAAACTCCAGCAGAATACGAAAATCGCAACTCCGAGAATCGAGAGTCTCAGAAGAAATAGATGCATCTTAGGCGAAAAAGGCGTTTTTCTGAACGGTAAAATTACGTCCTGAATGAATATCGTTCCCCACGTATGGAAGTATGTATCGTGTGTGCTGATAAAAGCTGCTAACATCACCGCACAGAATAGTCCGATGATGCCCTTTGGTAGGATGTTTACAAGGACAAGCGGTACACGTAGCTGTTCTTTTATCTGCTTATCACCTATCGTATTTAGCGTAGCTTGCACCTTTGTCGCTACCGGTGCGTATTTTGGATTGTGCAATACGACAAATGCTGAAATGGAAAGCAATAATAAGAGCAGTCCGAGAGCTACCAGTCGCCAATTAGACAAAATAGCTGCCATCTGCTGTTCGTGTGCGTCTTTCGCTGAGCAGAAATATCCCTGCTGACCCTGCCAAGCGAGGACAGCGTAGAACATCATAAATACACCTATCAGAAAGTACCACATATTGAAATCGGGAATGGCAGACGTATCGAACGGGTTTATTCGCGATTGATGTATCGGCGCCATCTTTAAGCCTGTGATGATGTCCGACCAGCTGAACTGCATAAAAAGAATAATGAGAATAACGATGAAAATAATATTGCAAAATAAGCCTTGCAAAAAGTCGGTTACTATAACGGAAATTTGTCCGCCTGCAAAGGTGAAGAACAAAGAAACCGCCAGTAGGACAAACATCACCAGTGCAAATGTCGATATTGTGATGCCGAAAATGCTTACGTGTGTTGGCAGTCCGCAAAAATAGATGAAAAATCGTGAGCCTACCGATGGGAAAATGCCAAAGTTTATTATGCCCGCTAAGAATCCTAATATGCCAGCGAATATTCTGAATCGTTTGCTATATCTTATTTCAAAAAACTGTCCGAGCGTAAATACTCGCGTTTGTCGATATCGATATATGACCCATCCGGTAACAGCGACGAGTACGCCGACCGCTGACATAAATGTCCACCAGACAGCGGTAAAACCGGCTTTGTAATATTTTTGGAATTCAGCTATTACCGTAATCGCTCCGAGACTCGATATTCCGTAACCGACAGCAAGCACATATCGACCGGCACAACGATTGGCAGCCATAAAGTCCGCAACACTTTTCGTGAAGCGATTGGTAAACCATGCCATTATGATAAAGAAACTCACCACACCAATTACAATCGCCCAGTCAATCGTGTGCATAGTATTTTCCCTTACAATATTGCAACGTTAATATATATCAGCCAGCGTACATCAATCGCTGCCCCATAGCGTTTCGAGCATTTCGAAATCGCCACGAATAGCGTAAATCTCTCCGGTCGTAATTTCAAAGTCAAGCTGTCTGCGTTTATTACTCTTAACCCCCGCAATTGTTTTTCCACCTTTCCACATAGGCTGCCAAAACAGTTCGTCTCCCTGTAGGGGAATGCAATCGTCAAAATCATATCCCGGAATGACCTGCCCCTTTTCGTCGATAATTCGGAGACGTATCTGTCCGAATGGCGAGCGTGCGTTTATCTTCAATTCATCGCCGACGATGCGCATAGCCTTCGTTCTCATCGTTCCCTTGCCTGCGTAGGTAGCGAAATAGAAAAATCCGTCAAGCCTAAGCGTATGAAGCATAAGAGCTGCATCTTTGAGAGTCTGATTTTGGAAATGTTCAGCTTTCGAACCGCCCGAGTAAAAGCGTATCACATTGTTTTCATCCACCAACATCGAGCCGGTATAAATACAGCCGCCGCCATGGTCGCCCAGTTCGTTTCGCTTGATAAAGGGTTTGTGCGTTGTTCGATTGAATACGAAACCGTCGTAACTATATGCTAACTCGCAATCGAGCGGACCGTTGGGCAGCGCAAGACTCGTCGGGTCGCCATATATCTTCCAAAGTAATCCGATGAATATATTTTCGTATCGAACAACAGGCATACCGTATAGCCCTATCAACGGCTGATCTTCCGTATCGGGGTGCATCACCAATCGTGGCTCGGTAAACTGCTGCCAATCCGCTGTCTCCATAAAAAATATCCGTCTATCGCCACAGGATTTTCTCACACTCAAAATATAAACCTTACGCTCGGGATGATAGAAGATGGCAGATGGGGTATCGGTGGATTTCAAAAACGGATATTCCTTAGCTATCCGCCAAGAAATAGCATCAGACGAAACCGCGAGTGCGCGATATCCCTTATTGCCCAGATTAATGAGAAACTTATAGCGTTTTGACGGGTCGGGTTCGTATATGTCATAAAACGGAGGCCCACCCTCTACGGGATGGTCATAGCCGAACACCTGATTATTCGCATATACCGTACCGTCAAATTTCGCTTTACCTCTAAGGTCGGGGCGAGTCCAGTGAATACCGTCTTTGCTCTCGGCATAGCAAAGAATCTGCGTACGCGGAATGAGATTTCTGTCTATCCCTTCGGGAATTTCTATTTTGTGATTATCTCGAAAATTTACCGCTCCACCATATAGTCCTACGTATATTCC
>WFQY01000203.1 GCA_015486815.1 Phycisphaerae bacterium
CAGCGTCAGATGTGTATAAGAGACAGATCCTAACAGCATAATCAGACATCCGGCAGGTTCCGGGGCGGGGGCTGCGGCTGCTACTTTAGCAGCGGAGGACTCTTCAAATAGCTGGTTTGCTAACAAAATAAGCTCGGCAGGTACCGTACCGAAAGCAGCTCCTGCTCCGAGTCCGCCGGGAACGGTATATTCCATTTTCAGCTCAGCTGATAGGTCAAAAGATGCACCTACGGTTGAGGCATATTCATATCTCAGTTCCGCATCATCGAAATTAACAAGCCAAACTTTTCCGAGATCGGGTATCGTGAGAGGAATTACCGAAAAGTCATTATCGAAGAAGTCGCCATCCGAGGTAATCGCAACCGAACCGTCATCGGCACCGGTCATTGAAACCGAACCGCTCCATAGCGAATTATCATCCTGTTTTATGTTTAAAGATAATTTCACCTGCAATCCGTCAGCTGAACCCGCTGTTATAGGTACGACAGCAGCCATCGTACCGTCGAGGAAAAAGCTCGAACGTAATTTTACAGCATCGCCATCCGATTTTCCGGGAAATTCCGATGCGAGAATATTTATCTTTCGCGTCTGGCTTGCAACGCTCTCGACGGTCAGCTTGACATCACCGTCGGCACTACCCATAGCTGACTCCATTATGAAATCGCAGGGGATTGACGAATTATACTGCGGGTCATTTGAAAGGACACGATTGTACGCTTTCCACGAAAGGACACCGTCGGTAGTCGTTCCGGAAAGGTCGCCCGTAACTTCAACAGGCGTACTTGCCTGCGATTCCGGATATCCCTTTGAGAAATTTTGCCTTTGAATTTCGGTATCATTTTTGTACTGAACGATGGTACTCGAGGCGTAAGAGTGAAAGCTTGAAACGTCAGCAAAGGTAACTGACCAACTACATAAGATAATTGCTATTGAGAGGATATTTTTCATTTCCGATTCTCCATTAAAGGCCCGATTCCATTCTTTTGCCACTTTATCACACCATCGACAGAACAGCAAGCAAAAGTTTAATAAGTTCACAATGGTATTAACTTCACGCGGAAACAGTGAATCACTAATATAATAAGAAAAATTTGGCAATCTTGTCGTTTAGCCGAATTTGTAATGTTTGCGAACAGCCTCTTTTACCTGCCAAACGCATTTCAACCCTTTGGGAAATATTACCAGATCGCCCTTTCCGAAACTCACTTCTTGCCCGTCAGCCTTTACCGTAACCTGACCTTCCAAAATATAGCAGGTTTCCTTGTCGGTATATTCCCAATCGAAAGTAGATGGCTGACATTCCCATATAGGCCAACTTTTGACATTGAGCTGTTCCAATTCCTGTTGTGTCGGTTTGCGAACTTCTATTTTTTCCATTTTACATACCTCCGATATTATGTTACTTTTTTTCTTTTAGTTACTAACGATTTAACGAAACATCAAATACAGCCTGTATTTTTCTTTTCTTATCATAATAAACCGGTGGCAACTCTCTTATAGTATGCAGCATAGATATTTCGGGCCAGGCACTGAACACAGATGTATATCCACACGGTTCCATTCCGTCCATTGTCATCAGACGTTCACTTATACTGCCTGGCGGTAAATTTTTCCATATATATTCCTGCTGACTCCGAACGATCATCTGCGGAATACATTGAGCGATATCTTCGAGCAATCTCAGATACCGTTCTTTTTCCGTAGCTTGGTAAAGTTTCAGAAGAGCGTCGCCCGAGGCGGTACAAATCCCTGGTGCTCCGTGCTGATTTTGGATATTAGCTACAACAGCACCCCTTGCCTGAACGCCAAGTCTGCCAAGTGGAGAGTCGGCAGGTAATTTAGGATCATAAATTATCACCCATGTAGAAAACAGATCGGCTGCCTGTGCCGCCCAATTTATATGTAACGGATTTTGTGTTACTTCGAAGAGTGCAACCATACCTGACAGTAGAGCATAACTACTTTCACTATCACAAGCCATCAATGCATCGCCAACTCCGCCACAGGTGTAACCTCTGTTGACAAAATTTTCTACATAGTATTCCGCTAACCGTTCAGCTGTTGTAAGGTATTCACGGAGAGCAAAACGTTTGTATCCTCTGATTAGAGCTTCTATTCCGAATGCACCACAACAGCTATCTCCCCAGAGCACATCACCATTATCAAAATCAACCGTATATCCAAGATGACCAAATCGGCGGACAGTATCAACAACAGCATCCAGATTAGCTTTGGCTGCATTTTCCCAAAGGGATTTTACCGACTCACCACGCGATTCAATTACTTCGATAGTCTTGAGAATGTCTCTTGTACATTCCAGCGGACGTCTGACCAAAGAGCCAGCTCGACAGCCCGGTCTTTTTGTTCCGAAACTACGCCATTGTCTTCCTGTATAAAATCCGTGAAAATATCCACTCGGTGCTAACGCTTCCCTGCAGATTTTATCCATCATTTTCATCGCACGCTGGCGCCTTTCTTTCTTGTCAGAACGCGCCATTGCATAAAAGGTAACCCCGCCACACGTCCAGCCTGTCTGTACATAGTGGTATTGGCTAAAATCGATGTTGTTTACAAACTTCATGCTTTCCGTATATAACTCCCACTCTTTATACCAGTTGTAGAAATCGAGTTTGTTTTCTATAAGCTCAGCTGTTTCAGCAAACGATAGTTTAGAACGTCGGACGACATTTCCTCTATTCGCATACCCATATTCCGACAATGTGGAAATGAACTCGGGTATCGTTTCTGCTTTTACCGGAATTATCCTGAATCGGCATTGAATAGGTTCTTCGGGGTTAAGGTTCATTCCTTTTTCGTTAGCTTCTATCCAATCACAGAAATGATATCGTTGACGACGCATAACAGGCAAAGCAATTTTCACAACGATTGGCATTTCCGGAAGTGTACAAATATCTATACCCGTAACTCCCCACTTACCGTAGATTTCCGTACCAATAATAAAGCCGATTTTTTGTTCCGCATCAAAAATCCCAACGGCAGGTATCGTCAAAGTATTAGCTGCCAGTTCAACACTGTATTTAGTATCCGAACAAAGGCGAGGTACATCCGTTACCACAATAGGACCGTCAGGTGATATCCCCTCGGTTAATATGTGAGGGCAATAAGGTTGTGGTGAGACTATAAAACGGTTTCCGTTATAGATAGCTCCCGGGGCAATAACATAGCTCTTGTACGATAGGTCTAATTCAAGTGATTGAATCAACTGAACATTTTGACGCGATGATGAAGATTCGACTTTTATGATGAATGATCTCGTATCATCTTTTTCTGTGATTATCGTTGATGTTATTCCGCTAGCGATACTGTTTGGCTTACCGATAAACTTGATTTTTTCTCCTGAAACGGGTTTGAGTTGGTCAGCCTTATCAAAATCCTCACCTGTCTTGAAAAAAGGGGCAGGGAGCTTAACACAAAATTTCTCATCATTTGCTGTAGGAAAAATTCTATGTCTGTTATCCTTGATCACCGTAGATTCCTTAAGTTTCTAACGATTAGAACAGATGCATCTGTTTGCGTTCAAGTGCAAATTTTCCTACCTGCGGGTCGACAGGCAGAGCATATTTCCCGGAAAAGCAAGCGGTGCAAAAGTGATCCGATGGTAATTCCATACAAGATAGCATCCCATCGAGCGAAAGATAGCCAAGCGAATCGACCTCGAGAAAACAACGTATCTCTTCGACTCGACGGTCGTGAGCTATCAGCTCGCCCGTGGTTGGAAAATCGACACCATAATAGCAAGGCCAACGTACCGGAGGTGAGCTTATCCGAAGATGAATTTCCCTTGCACCGGCATCTCGCAGAGCACGCATCTTGCTTCTGGTGGTTGTACCTCTTACGATGGAATCGTCAACAACGACGACCCGCTGACCTACAACGGAATCGCGAATAGGATTAAGCTTCATTTTGACTGATAAATCGCGTACGTTTTGCGACGGCTGAATGAACGTTCTGCCGACATAATGGCTTCGGACAAAACCACGAGCATAAGGTATTCCCGAATAATCGCTATAGCCGAGAGCTGCACATCGTCCGCTGTCGGGAACGGAGATGACAATATCAGCGTCCGCTGGTTTTTCCTTTGCGAGTTGATTGCCGAGTTTGAATCTTGTGGTATGAACGTTAAATCCGAAAACATAGCTGGCAGGATTGGCAAAATATACATGCTCGAAAATGCAGTGAGCAGGATGAATATTTTCTTTTTCACGCTGCTCGGGCGAGACGAAGAATCGGCTGGTGATTCCTTTTGAGTCTATTTCCACAATTTCCCCCGGCTCGACTTCGCGAACATATTTTGCGCCGATAACGTCGAAAGCACAGCTTTCCGATGCAACGCAGTAATATCCGTCAATCTGCCCTACGCATAACGGCCTAATGCCGAACGGGTCTCTGGCAGCGATGACTTTGCCGGGAATGAGAATCACCAAGCTGAACGCTCCTTGAAGATAGTTCAAAATATGTGCAAGAGGGTCGGGTTGCGAGATATGCTCCGGATTGGCTAACAGGTGAATAATTACTTCGGTATCGCAACTTGTATGAAAAATATGCCCGTCTTGTTCATATTTGTGCCTGAGTAGCGGAGCATTTATCAGATTGCCGTTATGAGCGATTGCAATCTGCCCTTGTGAATATTCAGCGACGAGTGGCTGAGCATTTATCGGAATGCTTGAGCCTGTCGTGCTGTATCTTACGTGTCCGATAGCAAACGGATTTTTCAGCTTAGCGACGATATCTTCGTTGAATACCTGACTAACGAGCCCCATATCCTTATGGCAGATGATAGAATCATCGTCTCCGCTGGCTATACCTGCGGATTCCTGTCCGCGATGCTGGAGAGCAAATATACCGAGATATGTAAGTTCGACGGCATCCGGATGGTAGATGCCGAAAACACCGCAACTGTCTTTACCCAAAGCCATTGAGCCAAAACTCCTGTTTAATCAATAAAGGAAGGCAGTATATATTAAGATTAACACATATACAGGCATAAGTCAATAATCCTATTATGATATCCGCATTAGCATATATAATACAAACTCCGTAGCAAAATAGTTGACTTGATGGTGATTTTAATCTAATATCATCTTCTTGTTAATAACGTGTGCAAGCTATATTCCTCAGCGAATATGAAAGGATAATATAAAATGCCGAGCAGAAAAAAATATGCATTAGTAGGCGTGAGCAATCGTGGCATCTACTTTTTCCTCAAACAAATATTAGAAAATTATAGTAACTATGCCGAAATGGTTGCCCTTTTGGACAGCGACCGGACTCGAATGGAGATGGCAAATAGTAAGTTCGGTCAAAATCTGCCAATGTATAACGAAAACGAATTTGATAAGATGGTCGAACAGACCAAGCCCGATGTGATTTTGGTTGCTTGTCGCGACGGATTGCATCATATTTATATTATCCAAGCATTAAAACATAATCTCGATGTGATTACCGAAAAGCCTTTGACTATCGACGAAGAAAAATGTGCAGCTATAATAGCTGCCCTCAAAAAAAGCAAAGGAAAAGTTACCGTTACCTTTAACTATCGCTACGCCCCATATGCTACTAAAATTCGCGAGCTTGTGGAAAAAGGCAAGGTCGGCCGAGTGGTTAGCGTCGATTTGAACTGGTATCTCGATACCCATCACGGTTCGTCCTATTTTCAGCGGTGGAACAGATTGCGTGAAATTTCCGGCGGTCTGTCAATACATAAGGCCTGTCATCACTTCGACCTTGTCAATTGGTGGATAGGACAAAAGCCTATGGAAGTCTCCGCTTACGGTGCGTTGAATTTTTACGGGCCTAAAGGTGTTCATAACCCCCTCAAGCCGGAACAGATAGGCGACGGCAGAACGTGTCTTACCTGCGATGTGCGCCATAAATGTAAATATTATATGCGATGGTATCGTCAGGAATTTCGAAAAGGGATTTCGACCGAAAAAATCGATGAGCATGTGGATACTTCGCAGAGATATGAAGGCTATTCTCCGCGACAATGCATATTCGATCCGCAGATAAATATTGAAGACACATACGCTGCGATTGTAAAATATGACGGTGGAGCGTTTTTGAACTATAGTTTGAACGCTTCGATGCCTTATGAAGGATTTCGTCTGGGAATAAACGGAACCGAAGGTCGCATCGAATATACCGAATTTCACGCTCCGAATCGTCTGCCATTTCCCGATCCCGGTGAACAGCCCGTTGTCTATATTCCGATGTTCGGCGGGAGGGAGCAGATAGATTTGATCAATTTAGGTGGTGGGCATGGCGGTGGTGATCCGCTGATTTTGGACGAACTGTTTATAGGGCAGGATGAGCTTGCACCGGTGAAACGCTCGGCTGGTATAGAAGATGGAATTGACGCAGTCCTGACCGGAGTAGCAGTACATCGTTCCGCAAATGAGCATAAAACGATCTCAGTCGATGAGATGCGAAAACGAGTATTGTCGGCGTCATAAACCATTCAAATTGGGAGATACCAAATGTCGTACGAACAAAACCAGACGTGGCTTGCGGAACAAAAGTGTCCTAAATGCGGAGAACCTATGGAGCATGGCTACATAACAGGCCATTGGTTCAGACTGCGATGGAACACAAGACCCGATACCAAAACGATTTTTGCGGGAACACCTTTGCGGAAGAAATTCGTTTGGATGAGTGCTCCGTCAGTGGAAGCGGTCAGATGTGATAAGTGTAAGGTCGGAATGTTTATTTACGATAAATAACAAAATTTGTCGGATTTGAAAGGAACTATATTATGAATCTTGTAACAGGTGCGACAGGATTGCTTGGTAGCCATATTGCAGAGCAACTTCGTAATCGTAATGAACCCGTCAGGGCATTGGTACGCAAGGGCTCCGATACATCTTTCATCGAGAGCATAGGTGTGGAATTGGCCTATGGCGATTTGTCTGATAAGCAGGCATTACAAAAAGCGTGCGAAGGCGTCGATATCGTATATCATTCCGCAGCTAAGGTCGGCGATTGGGGACCGTGGAGTGAATTTCAGAAGATAACAATCGACGGTACGGAAAATTTGCTCGAAGCGGCATCCGCTGGGGGTGTCAAGCGGTTTTTGCATATAAGCTCCATCAGCGTTTACGGATATGTCGATGGCAAAGGTGTGGTGCTCGATGAGACAGCTCCGCTGGGACAAAATTTATATCGTTGGAGTTATTACAGCAAAGCGAAAGTAATAGCTGAGCAAATGGTATGGCAGTGGCACAACGAAGGAAAGATAAAAGCTACGGTAATTCGTCCGAGCTGGCTTTATGGGCCTCGCGATCGGGCAAGCATAGGTAGGCTGATAAACGCTATACGTAATGGCAGTGCGAAATTGATAGGTGATGGTAATAATCGTTTGAGTTTGTCTTATGCTGGCAATGTAGCGGAAGCAGCGATATTGGCAGCTAATAAGGAAGAAGCGATAGGCGAAGCTTATAATAGTTGCTCGGACGGTGATATCACATTAAAGCAATATATGGATATGATAGCGGATGCTATCGGAGCGCCACACGTAACGAAAAAGGTGCCATATTGGCTTGCCAAAGATGTAGCTTTTATGCTCGAAGTGATAGGCAGGGCAACTGGTAGAAAAGAGCCCCCTATGGTTTCGAGATATGCGGTTTGGCTTATGGGTAGGCATATTCAATTCTCAAATGAAAAGATCCGAAAGCTCGGATGGAAACCGACGGTGGATTATAAAACAGGGATACCCTTGACAGTAGAATGGTATCTAAAGCATCACGAAAATAAGAATTAAAATTGTTTTGGAGAATCAACTGATGAAACCACAAGTTTTGTTTGCCATTTCAAAATCGATGTTTTCGAAGATATTTGACGAAGAGGATTTTGCACGGCTTGTCGAGCGAGTAACGGTATTACCTAACGAGCCGAGCGTTGAACTGCCCGAGACGATTACGGCTGATTGGATTAAAGACAATATATCTCAAGCGGAAATTTTGTTGACAGGCTGGAGTACGCCTGGCCCATTGACTGCCGAGATTCTCGACAATGCAAAAAATCTCAAAATTGTTGTTCATTCAGCTGGTTCGGTCAAATATTTGGTCAACGATGATTTTTTCAGCAGAGGGCTGCGCATCTGCAATACTCGTAGCGCACTTGCTAAAGGAGTAGCGGAAACGACACTCGGAATGATAATTGCTTCGCTAAAATTATTTATGCCCTGTGCGGAACAGATAAAGCAAGGTAATTGGCGTGTCTCCGAATTAATAGATAAAGTCTTGGAGCCTTATAAAATCACTGTCGGTGTGGTTGCGATGAGCGAAGTAGGCAAGAATTTATTGACACTACTCAAAGCATTTGAGGTTGAAAAAATTGTTTACGACCCTTACGTAGATGAACAAATGGTTGCGCAATTCGGGGCGAAAAAAGTCGAGCTGGATGAACTATGCCGTTCGAGCGATGCAATAGCTATTTGCGCTCCTTCGACTCCACAGACCCGACATATGTTCAGCAGCAAACAATTCGCAATGATGAAACCGCACGCACGGATAATCAACACATCGCGAGGTGCTTTGATAGATGAGTCAGCTCTTATAGAGAATCTCCGTGCCGGTCGATTTTATGCACTTGTGGACGTAACTGACCCCGAACCACCAGCGGAAGATAGTCCGCTGCGAACACTGCCAAACTGCCATCTCCTGCCACACATTGCCGGCCATGTCAATAACGGCTGTAAGCGTCAAGGTAGGCTCGCTGTCGATGAAATTCTCCGATTTGTCGATACGGGCAATGTCGAGTGGGAAGTAACCGCTGACGCTATATCGCGCATGGCGTAAGGATTTAAAGAGAATATTATAGAGGGAATATAATATTAGCAGCAAAAAGGGTGTTTCAGGTAAGAGAGGAACGCGGACTTTCTTCTTTTGTATTTAGAATTCATTTTTATGACATATTTTTATACAGCGTTCGGGATTATCGAAGAGAAAGGGCGCAGCTGAGCCGCCAGTAGAGACGAAAATATCCTGAATGTATAATCCCGACGGTATTGTCGGTGGGGCGAAAATCCTGATTCGTACACATTTGGCGCCGGCGGGAAACTCAAATCGTTTTTTCTGCGTATCTCTGATGATAGTGGTCGGTCTATCATTAAAACTCACAGCGAGAATTTCATTTCTCGCTGTTTGTAACGTAACAAAAGGACATTCGTGAGCTATTGGTATCAATATCCAATGAGGAGCTATCGGAAGTCTTCGCTTATATCGAAGCAACGCTGTGCGATAAAAAATTCCAAAATTTATTATAAAATCCGTTGACAAATAATGCTCTTTTTGATAGGATATAATTGCCATAGTGGACTATGCCAGGTGTAGGAGCGGTAAATAATGGTGGTGATGGCTACAAAATCTAATCAAATCAAGAGCCTCTTGGTTAGTAAAATACGGCAGGGAGAGTTTCTTCCCGGAGAGAAGATATATTCCGAGCGAAAATTGGCTGATGAGTATAAAATAGCCCGCGCAACCGCTGCTAAAATACTCGAAGAACTGGAACGTGAAAATTTTATAGTGCGCAAACAGGGTAAAGGAACGTTTGTAAACGATTTGTCTCGCAAGATTTATAACATTGCATATCTGTATAACAGGAAATTTCCTGCGGATTATCCATGGATGACAAAACTGCTGGCGGGTATGGAAAGGCATCGCGGAAGTAGAAAATTCCGCCTGAATGTGTATGGCGAAAAAGAGGGAGATTTGGGACATATAAAAGAAGATATTACCGGGGGACGATTGGATGGACTGCTGATAAATGTTGAACTTGGCGAAGCAAATATGATTTTCTTGGAACAACATAATGTGCAAGCTGTCTTTATAGAAAACAGACCACGTCATTTGGGGCTTAAGTATCCTGTGGTAGGTATAGATCACTTTCAAGTCAGTTATAGGGGTGTGAAACATTTATATGAGCAGGGATATCGCAAGATAATCGCTATCTGCGGATTTAGCGGGCCGACAACCAGAGAAGGTTTTATCAAGGGATTCAGAGAAGCTATCGCTGAATGCGGAATGTCCGAAGCTGATGAGAGGATATTTCAATGTGATTGGTCGTCGGATGCGAGTAGAAAAATTATCCTCGAAAATTACGGTCGCGTTGAATTTGATGCTGTCATCTGTAGTGATGATATTCAGGCATCAGGGGTGCTTAGCGCGAGAAATGAGCTTGGGCTTACGCAAAAGGAATTGGGAGTTGTCGGGTCGGGTAATTTGTTCGCTGTGCGTGATGACGCTGAGCTAACAACTTTTAGAACTTACGTGGAAGATGTAGGGGAGATTGCTCTGCGAAAATTGCTGGACTTGATAGAACATAAACCGATTGACGTATTGCAAAAGTATATAGAGCCAAAATTGATTATACGGAAGAGTTCGATCAGGCAATAAATTTTTATAGGTATGTGTGTCTAATTTAAACGGAAAGGAGAACAAAAATGAAAAAAGTAACGGCAATGTTGGTTGTGTTGTGTGTGTCGGGCTTTGCAAGTGCAAATCTCGTTCCGAACGGTAATTTTGAGAATTGGACAACCGGAGTTCCGGACAGCTGGACAATAGGCGGAAAAGTAGTGAGCGGTTATCCGCTACAAGAGACAGCTGACGTCAACGAAGGAACAAGTGCAGCTGAGTGGAAATGGGATGGAAATGATAATTCCATTAATATCAACGATATGAGTAAAAGTGATATATTCACGTTGGTATCTGGTCAGGAATATATCTTGTCAGCTACGTATAAGCCTCTTGCGTTTACGTCAACCGGCATAGGTGAAACGGAGCTATTTGTCGGTATTGTCGGTTCATCTTCGGGGAATTATTGGAATAAAGCGACGGATAATCTTAAACTCTGGTATGGACACGACGAGAGTGAGCCGAGTGTTGGGGACGATTATACGACAGTATCGCTGACATTTACATGGCCAGAGACAAGTGGAGCTGCGAGGATATTTATATTTAATCGTTATTGGCGTGGTGCAAGATTGCTGATAGACCCTATAAGTGTTACGCCGGTACCGGAGCCTGTAAGCTTACTTATTATGCTGGCGGGCGTTTTCGGATTTGCACGCAGAAGATGGTAATTTTGTATCAACGGTGATTTTCATACATCAGCGGAATAACACAACATTAAACCAAAATTCGGATGCCGAGGGGTAAATCAGCGTTGTATATTATGACGCTGATTTGCCCGTGTGGTTAGTCTTGTATCCGGTGCGTTCTCGGGAGAAACGTTTTATGCCTCTAAAAGAAAAGGCGTTCTATTCGGTGATTTTTTGTTTAATGATTTCTTTGTTACATCTGTCGTCAATTAATGGGTTTGGGGATAAAATTGTTTTGCAGGGTAAGGAAGTTACGCAGGATGCCTCGATGTATTCAGCTCCCGAGGCACGAGGCAAACATTATGACGGATTGACCGTTTCACGGGGTAATGTTTATTATTGCGGGCTTATCAGATTTGATGTTTCGAAATTACCCAAAAAACAAATTGCCGATGCAGCGATTATGCTGTTTCACGCGCACAAGTATTCTGATAATCCGATAAGAATTAGTGCGTATGTCGTTAAAAAACAATGGGACGAAAGATATGTTTCGTGGAATATGAGGACGAAGACGAAAAAATGGGGCAAGGATGCATTCGGAAAGCAGGTAATAGCTGAGTTCGATATTACCAAAGATTACGGTAAGGGCTGGATTGTTTTGCGTAGTAAAAAATTGACGGAACTGGTCAATAAATGGATTTTGAACAAGCAGGCGAATTATGGGCTTATATTAAGAGCTGGCTTAAAGTTTCGCGGTTTTACGATGAGATTTTTTGCAAGTAGCGAAGATAAGAATATTAAGAGGCAGCCAAAATTGATTGTGAGTTATAGCGGGAAAATAGACCCTTCCCGATATGGATATATTAGCAACGATGAAATGAAGCGTAGAAAAAATAAGGATAAGGTTGAACGGAAATTGTTTTTTGAGCGGGCTGAAGCTGATTGGCGGGGGAAGAATATTTTGGTATGGAAGATAGGACCTTGGGATAGGCTTAGCAAATATCAATTGCCGAAATCGAAACAGGCGGAGAATGTTGAGCTTAGCTATG
This sequence comes from Phycisphaerae bacterium, assembly GCA_015486815.1. Classification (GTDB taxonomy): domain Bacteria; phylum Planctomycetota; class Phycisphaerae; order JAAYCJ01; family JAAYCJ01; genus S014-18. The sequence continues at coordinate 12,106 of WFQY01000203.1, forward strand.
ATATGCTTGGTGATGAATATGGTGTTGTAAGTTTCGCTGTTACGAATTTAAAAGCAGATAGTGAGAAGATAAAAATTTGCATCGAGGGTCAGCCACGAATAGTCGAAGCTGTTACGGTAAGGGCGAGTTATTGGGTAAAGTCAAAACCGTTGAGCGATTTGCGGGGCGAAAATCTTCCCGTATGGGTTGATGATGCGTTGCCTTTGGTCGGGAATGGTGGAATGTGTGTTCTGAAGGGAGCAGAGACGAGACGAGTATGGTTGACGATTGATTCACACAAACTCAAAGCGGGCAGATATAGCTTGAATGTCAAAGTGAAATCGTCGGATGGCAGGATAATTAAGATTGTTCCCGTTAGGATTAATGTTTTGGCGGTCAGGCTCGAACGCGATCCTCAGCTTTGTGTCTTTACATATGCGTATCTAAACCGTAGAAGTACACATAAATATTACAAGCAGGCTGTCCGTGATTTGAAATCGCACTATCAGAATACGTATGTCGTTGATTATTATCCAGCTCCTAAAGTTGATGATAAGGGGAATGTGGTAGATGCGGGTAATTTTTCGGGACTTGATGATTGGCTTGCGCAGATAAAAGATGCCAAAAATGTGTTATTCTTTTGGTGTTGGGATTGCGGTTCCGCACGTCCGCTATTCGGTGGAAAAGTTAAATGGCTATCGCCTCAATGGAGAGCAATTCTCAGCCGTTGGATTACGAGCTGGTATCGTTATTTACACAACAAAGGATTCGGGTATGACAGGGTGATTATGTATCCGTTCGATGAAACCTATGATAATAAGATTTTGGGTAGGACGGAATATCAAGCGTTGGGTGAAATAGCTGACGAATTGCATAAGATAAATTCACATATAAGGGTTTTTGCTGATCCGGTAAGTTTTCGCTTGGAAGATCTGAAAGCATATAAGGAATTGGCGGATAAAATTGATGTCTGGTCGGTAAGTGTGAATCTGCTGGAAAAAGGAGATTGTGAAGGTTGGCCACATCCGTTTAGTGCTAAAGAGAAAAAAGAAGTCTTGCGATTTTTCAAAAAGTTACAGCAGAGGGGGAAATCGGTTTGGGCATATCAGTGTGGCGGGCCTATGAAGGGACTTGACGTTAATGGTTATTATCGTAAGTTTGCTTGGCTTTGCTGGTATAACGGGATTACGGGAATGGGAATATGGAGCTATAATGATATAAGAGGCAAGAGCGGTTGGGACGATTTCGATGCGAAGAGTGGTCCCGATTTTACGATGATATATGAGCTTAGAGATGCACCGGATGAGATAAAAAAGTTTCATCATAATGAGGTGTTAATTCCGTCTCGCAGGTGGGAAATTTGGCGGATAGCGATTCAGGATTATTATCTACTGGAGCAAGTTAAAAAATGTTATCCGAATGATGAAAAGGTATTGAATAAAATCGTATCGAACGTGCTCAATAAGCCTATGAGCTGCTCGCGATATGAATTGGCACGCAGTAATCTGTTGAAAATGCTAATAGGTAACGGGAGATTAAAAAATGATACGCATTAAGACTAAAATAGGGTTTACTTTGATAGAGTTATTGGTTGTTGTAGCGATAATTGCTGTTTTGGTTGCGATACTGCTGCCTGCTTTGAATAATGCGAGGGAATTGGCAAGAAGAGCGGTGTGTCGTTCCAATTTGCATCAGATAGGTTTGGCGATGCTGATGTATGGTAATGAAAATAACGATAAGCCACCTGCGAGTTTTTACGATGCACCGTCTCGTGTGGATTGCGTTCATTTTCGCGCTACATTTAACAGTGCACATGGTTGGGGACAATGGGGAATAACGCTTTGGAGATGGCTTAAACTTATATATCCGACGTATGTCAATACGGGTAAGGTGTTTTATTGTCCGAGTGCGTCGATTAAGTATGAGGGCACTTGGCAATATTTTGGGCAGTTCGGCTGGCGGGGGGAATCATTTAAATGGACATATTGTGCTCAGCCATCGCGTATCGACGGTTCGGGGGTATATACTCAGAGCTTTACAAGGGCAAATTCTGTCGATCCTCTTGTTTGGGATGGAGTATTACTAAGCTGGGATTGGGCTTGGCATAGTCCGGGTAGATTTGAGGGGCAAAATCAGTTATGGTTCGATGGTTCGGTGCATTGGATAGCAAAAGATGATGACAATTGTTTGTGGCGTTTCAAGACGTATGACGGAGTTCCGTCTCCATAGAAAAAATATATATCTTATTCGCGGTGTAAAATATGAAAAAGATAAAATTCACTTCAAAAGGGAACCTTTCGTTCAAAATCCTATCTTACGAATGTACCGATGGGTATTTAATATTGCAATGCAAAGGATTTTCCGTTGATTCGCGGAAATGTAAATGGGTTTTAAGCAAAGGTGCGTATGTTACGGAAATTGTGTTTGGTAGCTACAA
>WFQY01000204.1 GCA_015486815.1 Phycisphaerae bacterium
AGCAGGGAAACGCTTGACACAACCATCTACCTTCCAGATGGAACAAATCTCGTTGATGAAGCCAATCGCGAAACAGGCCCGGGAATCATAATGGGTACCAATATTGTCGGGTTGCCTAATGGCGAGCTTCTCGTACCTATGTACGGAAGCCTGAAGCAGGATGTGGTCTGGTTTGATTATCGTGTCTTCGGTGGGTATCTGAAATACCCCCAGCAGTGGCCTCGGCAGTTCAAATATCGTTCCTGGGTTCTTCGCTCGCAGGATGGCGGGAAAACGTGGAGCTATCTGAGTACCATTGCCGCTTTACCGGAGTTGGGTGATGAAGGATTTTGCGAACCAAACTTAGAACTTGCGGACGACGGAACACTTTTGGCCGTCTTGCGGAACGGCGGCGGCCTTAAAAGCCCGCTTTCGATTAGCCGTTCCCAGGACAACGGAGTGAGCTGGTCCTATCCTGTTAGAACGACCCTCACGGGTAATTATCCATCACTGTTGCAGATGTCTAACGGCATATTGGCATGCGTGTATGGCAGGCCTAATAATCGAGTCAGCTTCGATCTGACAGGGACAGGTCTTGGATGGTCTCATACGGTGGTACTGTTCAACGGCAGAAGTAACGATCACGTAGAAGCAGCCGAAATCGCACCAGGCGAGTTGTTCTGTGTGTTTGAAGATAACGAATATGACGCCAGTGGACAACGGTTACCCAATGGCATGCGGCAGTGGTATGGTGTGAGAGTTAAAACACAACAGCTGTAATTTAGCAAGGATTGTCCCACATGCAAGTTTCAATTGAAACAGGCAATGGTCGGTAATCCCTCAGTTTCGGTTGTTTTTTTGTATTCCCCTAAAAGAGGCCCATGGTAAAGCAGGGTCTAAATAGTGGATTCCCGCTTGCGCGGGAATGACGGTGTGAGAGGGCTTCACAAAAACAGAAAAAAGTGAGGGGCTACAATGGTCGTTCCACTGCCACGAATATTGCCAATACGGATGATTTTACCTTATTTAACCCCGGACTCTGTCCATCGCAAGGGGATAAGCTGAAGGAAAATCTTAAATAATGGCAACGTTTCATAATATCCCGAAAGTCATTGTACCCGCTCCTGTTCTTGCAGAGCCGGAACAATTCGCAACCAAGGAATTGGCCTAACATCTCGCTCTATCCCAAGTTCGGTGTCGGTTATGGCGGCGTAGCACTTGGCGGGATGGGGTCCGACAATGACCAAAAACGCTTGGTAGGTAAAATACTTTTCCGGTCCGAAGGGGTCATATTCCGTCTATTATGATTTGCCACCTGAGATGCCGGACGATCCGCCGACTCGTGCACGATATACCCTTCGTCTCCAGCAGGTGCCCGGTCCGAATCCCGAATGGAAAGATATGAAAATTTCCGAAAAGGTGATCGAAAAAGACCCGACAAAAGACAGTCTGCTGATGGGAGAACATCAATTTTTCCTCGACAGTCTGAAAACAGGTCACGATTTGATTTCTACGGTTCTCGATTCATACAAAGCGCTCGAAATTGTCTATGCGGCAAAGGAATCCATAAAAACCGGGAAAATAATTCATCCGAACAATTAACCTGACATCTTTACATGACTCCTGCGATCTGTTTCACTATCGCATCATCTTTGAGGGTCTATTCTAATTTCGGACCAGAGAATTTCGTACGGTTCACCATTCTCGCCAAGCACTTCTATTAGGTTGTATCCATTGTTGAGTACGCTGTCAGGAATTGCAAAAGCAGCTGACTTGTGTACAATTGGATGTGTTGGAATATCAGGTGTCTGAGCAAGTTCACATTTATTCCCATTGACCCATACATTCAATTTTTCCGTATCCGTATTGCCATCTTTACCGAGTCCGAGTATCGCCTGCGAGGTGCCCGATGTCGGTTTTGGTCCTATGTGTATTCTAAACTCAGCTAACCTGTCTTTATCACACTTTGCAGGAAGTGCGTACGCGGCAGGCTGACCCGGAGGATGCGTATCAGCATAAGTTATTACGTGTCTGCGAGGATAAGAACAGGCACTATCGAGCTCACCCGCCTGGTCCAATACCTCCTGATAGCCCTTAGGCATCGTTGTTTCCGAATCCATATAGTTGAACAGGTAAATCCTGTCAACTCCGCGATACAGAAGCGATACAGCAGCTCCACGAGCGGTTTCGGGAGTATTGTAATCATGTTTCGCATCGGGGAACGGACGTACCAAAAGCTCCAATCCGCCAGCAAGAATGATATTATTATCGTCGATCAATTCCCGCCAAAGCTCGACGGGCATATCGGTTTCGATCGTTGCCCAGAATGGCGTGATGACAATCAAATCGACCAAGCCTCGCCGGGACCATTCGACCGCATCCATACCGAGATCACGTGCTGCCTGCGGGCGCGATGGAACGCGCACACCGATTTTGATCTTCCTGCCGCGTTTAGCGGATATGTTTTCCGCAAAATCTTTTACCTGCTGCATAAACCCGGTAAGTAATTTTCTGCCCTGCTCTTCAGCTCCGGGACGGAAATGATACCCGAACCTCATCCAGTCAAGCTCTAATCCGTCGATATCATATCGTTCGAGATATTCCCTGATTAACGCCAAGCTATATTCCCTGACTTCCCGCTGACCATAATCAAGGGCAGCATCGGGCCAGCGAATCATTTTACGATATGGCACGCGCCTATACTCCGGATGCCTTTTCCAGAAATCAGAGTGCATGAATGAGTCGGGATTATGTGCCCCGTGAACATCATTCATTCGCATACTAATCCACGGCGAAATATTCTTCTCGCGCGCGTAGGAAATCCAGATTTCATAAGGATCGATTCCCTTTTGATTCAACAGCCAAGCGTTATGTACCCATCTTCGCGGCCTATTTACCGCATTGTCGGTTTCCGAGCCTTTGAACAATAGCTGAGAGTCCGGGCCATCGGAATCATACCCAGCCCATATTGGCTGCCAATACGGATTGTCTGGCTTAACATTAACACGCATTGCATTTGGACAAAACAAAATCTCTTTCATCTGAGCTGAGGCGTAATGGCTGAGAAGTTCTTTGAGTCCTTCGATTGTCATTTTGTCAGCTTCCCGAGATCCAAAGAAATGTGAATTATCCTCATTGAGCATTAGCCCTGACATTTTTATTCTCCTCGTAAAATGAAAACTTCGGCACTATCTTTATGTTCTAACTTCACGGTAAGCCCATCTGATATGAGTTTTTTCCCTTTTATGTTGTCTATTACGCTGTCATTTACGGTAACAGTATATCTGGCTTCCGGTGAAATGCTGTGCAATCTAAATCTTCTCTCATTACATTCATCGTCAAGTCGATATACAAACAGAAGTGAATCGTTTTGCTTCGGGTTCGTCAGTTGAATTGCGGCCCACCCTGTTCTATCGTTAATATCGGTTAGGGGGGTAAGCAGATGAGCGTGTGAGTTGAGCATAAAATTCCGCCAACGTTTATAAAAGTTGATTTTATCTCTCAGGCTGCTTTTGATTTTTGCTGACAGTGAAGCAATATCTCCCGAACATCCAAAAATTCCGGGCATTGCTGAGAGTAGTGCAAAATCGACATTCACGGACTCTAACTTTTCCCATGTAGCACCATTGCCTGAAGGAGTAATACACACAGACCTTTCGGATAATTTAAGAACGGTCCATTTAAGTATTCTGCCCGGTGGAAGACGTAAAAGTGCTTGCTGATATATCCGTAAAACTGCCCACGGATTTACATTATCACTAAGAAAATGGCCATCGAAATGACGTAACGTATTCAGGTCGAGTCGCATCGCTCCACTGGCACAGCCTTCGAAGAAGACTTGTGGATACTTTTTTCTCAATTCATCGAGCAGACGATACCACTTATCGTAATAATGGGCAAATTCCGCTCCATAAGGGTCATTGCCGAGTTTGAAATTAAAATCCACTTTCATCCAGATAAGCTGATATTCATCTATCAGACGAGACATTTCGGAGAGTATATAAT
>WFQY01000205.1 GCA_015486815.1 Phycisphaerae bacterium
CACAAAGCGGGGTTTAACCTTGCCTCAGACGATAACCGTCTAAAAACAAGGATGTTACAAACCAAATACCTTTGTATGCAAAAAAAATGGAGAGTGAAAGTTAATCTTCAGCGAATAAGCCTGTGAGCGGAATGGGGGTTTTGGTTTCGGGTATGGTAGTAAGCTCGTATCTAAGTTGGTCGATATCATATCGCATAAGAGCAGCGACTATCGAAGGGTCGAACAAGCTGGCTGATGTGCTGCGTATCTCATCTATTGCATCTGCGAAATCCAATGCTTTGTGGTATGTACGATCGCTTGTAATCGCATCGAAGCAGTCAGCTAACCCGACAATCATCCCCATCATCGGAATCTCACCACCCCTGAGCCCTTCGGGATAGCCACTGCCATCGTAACGCTCGTGATGATATAGCACGCCCGGAATTATCGATTTGAGCTGCTTTAGCGACGAGATGATTTTGGCTCCAACAAGTGTGTGATTCTGAATTGTTTTGAATTCTTTGTTTGTCAGCTTGCCTGGCTTACTTAATATACTATCATTGATGCCTATCTTTCCGATATCGTGAAGCAACCCAGCGAGATATACCCTATCGCATTCATTTTGCGAGAGTTCGAGCGTTTGGGCAATTCGCATAGCAATCAATGCAACACGCTGACTATGGCCACGCGTATAAGGATCTTTGGCATCGATAACATTTACCAGACTTGAAAGCAGCCCCATCAGAAGTTCTTCCAGATCATTTATCAGCATACGATTTTCGAGAAACCAACTGATATGCCGAGCGATGGTCGCTATCAGTTTTGTATCGGTGCTGTCAAATTCATCTTCGCCCGAACGCTGAAGGACTATCAAAACCCCCGCTTGCTGATTGTTGATAACAATAGGCCAAGCAAGCACATTGAGTAACACGGTATTGAATATGCTTACCAGCTCGGGGTGCGCGGACAAATCGGTAAGTAAGATAGGTTTATCGGTATGCTGACATCGTTGAAGCAGATATGCGCCGGTTGTTCGGACAATTTCATCCGAAAGAGGAAAGCTGCCTGCGGTCATAACAATCGGTTTTGATTTGGAGTTCGGCTTGACAAACAGAATCAAACTATCAGCGTTTATTAATTCCTGAAGGTCATTTGCACATTCCATAAATAATTCGCGGAATTGTTTTCTCTGCTGAAGCTGCTCGCTTAACTTATAGATAAGCGTCAATTCTTCGTAGCTTATCATAAGCTGTTCGGAAAGAGCGGTAATCTCATCTTCCATCGATTGCGATAAATACATATTGCGCATCAATTTTGCTCCACAGTCCGAGCCGATTCGACAATCTCTCTGACAATCGCAAGCACTTCACGCGGGCTAAACGGTTTTGTTATCATCCGTACGATGTTAGTATCGACTAAATCCTGCTGAGTAAGTGAAAATCCCCTCGCAGTCAGCAATATTACGGGAATTTTCCGAAGTCTATAATCTGCGTACATCCTCTCAGCCAAATCGATTCCGGTCAGCTCGGGCATCTGATAATCGGTAATAACCATATCAGGCGGATTTGCGGATATGATCTCCCACGCTTGGTAGCCCGTAGCTGCTTTTATTACGTCAAATCCGCTATTAGCAAATTTGAGTTCGAGTATCCTCAAAATATGTATCTCATCGTCTGCTATTACCAGACGCGGTTTATCGTGATTCATATCTTAACGGTCTCCTGCTCTTGCACAACGGAATCATCCTCAGCTGCACCTGCGGGTTTTATTGGCATAATCATAGTAAACGTCGAACCCTCTCCAGGCGTACTTTCGCACTCTATCCTGCCTTGGTGAACTTCTTCGACAACCTTTTTAACAAGAGCCAAACCAAGCCCCGTACCGGAAACTTTCGCACCGGCGGACTTTGCGCGATAAAATCGCTCGAATATTCTGCTAAGCTCCGATGGCGAGATGCCCCTACCTGTATCCTTAACGGAAATTCGGTATGTATCATCAGTTCGATCAAGCGTAGCGGTAAGAATTACCGTTCCGCCCGAATCGGTATATTTAATCGCATTCGAGAGGAGATTCAAAACCGCCTGTTTGAGCAGATCCGCATCCGCCCATATATTAATCTGCTCAGCTGGCGGAGTATATTCGAGCTTAACGGATTTTTCTTTCGCAATATATTCTACGAGCGGAATAGTTCGTGCAAGTGCATCATCGAGATTCAGCAAAGAAAAATTATTGCTCAATATTCCCGATTCGATTTTGCTCAAATTCAATATGTTTTCAATAAATCTGTCAAGCCTATCCGCTTCATCCGCAATAGTCTTATAAAATTTCTCTCTGCCCGCCTGCGTAGTTATATCTCCTTCGAGCAGCATTTCGGTATATGCTTTTATACTGCTTAAAGGTGTCCGAAGCTCGTGAGATACGAGATTGACAAACTCGGTCTTCATTTCGACCAATTCACGGTCGTGAGTAATATCATCAAGCGTCATTACTATAGCCCAGAGTTTATCGCCCTGAATATATACGGGAGAAAAAGTAACGTTGAAAAACCGCTTACTGCCGTCAACTATCAGCTCATATTCGATTTTTAAGGGTTCGAGGTGATGTTTCCATCGTTCGGGCAGGAGATATTTTATGAGCCTCCTATCTGTAATGACTTCGGAGATAGGGTTTAACTTATCACGATTGACATCGAAACCGAAAAGTTTCTCAGCTAATCCGTTCGCCAACGCAAGTTCTGCGAAGGCATTTACCACAACAACCGCATCGGAAATACTCCGAATAATCGCTTCGGTATTCTGCTGATCAGCTGCCCCCGCACTTATAAGGAGATCAAGCTCCTTTTGCTGATGAGCTAATCTCTCCATCTTTTTATGTATCATCGTAAGATATTCGTTTAATATGCCTGCTAAGCCCTCAACCGGCCATTGATCTTCGAGCATAACAAGCCCTACCTGCGAATTTTTGCTCATCCGCTTAATTTGCTCTTTCATCGTCCGCAAAGCTGAACGCGTCCTGAGAATTATCAGGATTTCGAGCATCGCACCGCAAGCACTGACTGCTCCTATCGATGTCCAAATGGCAATGGGAATGCGGATAAGGTTATCGGACTGCGAAACAAGACCCCACATCGCAAGTATAGCGATTATCGAATAGAGAAACAGCAGGGTTATATGTGTCTTATTGGCACAAACCATTTATAATACCTTTTATATCAATATGTTATATCGTATATTATGTCGCATTGTATTATACTGAATTACTGCATAGCGACGCTTATCTGCGGTGCGGTTATATATCCCACCACAAAAAGCACCCCAGCGATGATTATAGCTTCTACGAACCATAATGATTTCATCACTCATTCCTCCTGAAAAACTCACCTGTCAATACTGATATCGACTATAAAAAGGTGG
>WFQY01000206.1 GCA_015486815.1 Phycisphaerae bacterium
ACCGAAAAGAAACAAGATGCAGAACGTATCGCGCCGGAAATGAGAAAGTTTATCCCTGTCGAACCCAAGAAGGCTCTTACGAAAAAGATACCTGCTTCCGCACCGACAAACGTCAGTCCCTCTCGGTTGCCTGTAAATCAGCCGACAAAACTTGCACAAGACATTTCTGTCAAACCTGTGAAACGCGATATTATCGGAACGCATCTGGTTGCGCCGGGTGAGACCCTCGTCGGAATATGCAAAAAATATTATCCCGGTAAGGCATATAAAATGATAAAAAAGGTAATGGCGTTTAATGGTATCTCACGTCCGGAACGGCTTCGAGCGGGACAGAAAATAAAATTGCCTGCGGATAATGGTTGCAAACTGGCAGAGACGAACGTTGCTAATGTACCGAGTAAAGGTACTGCGCTTCTTGTGCCTGTGAAAAATTCGACCATAGCTGCTGTCGTTAATCTCAAACCTGTAAAGGTAACACTATCGAGAAAGAATAAGCCAGCTGTGAGGTTCAAAACATATACCGTCAGAAACAATGATTCGCTTTGCAAAATAGCGAAAAAGTTTTACGGTACGGAACAAGCTTGGATAAAAATTTATAATCTCAATCGCGATATTCTTAGCAACCCCGACCGGTTACGTAGTGGCATCACACTGAAGCTGCCTGCATCGGAAGAGTTGGCTGCTGGCCCGAAGATGCTGGAACAGTAGAATGAACTTATTTCGGATATCAGCTATTGTCCTTATTCTCGCTGCTATAGCGGTAGGTGTGGTTTGTCTGCGAAGATATAACTGGAATTATGCTTATCGTACCAATCGCATTTATGACGAATATCGGAAGGTTAAGCTACAATATATACGAAATCGGCTTGAATTGGCACGCAGAAAAAGCCCTCAACATCTGCTGAGGACACTAAAAAATACGAAATTAGAGGCGAATAATTAAGCTATTAGCTATTTAGCTATTAGTCCGTAGCTATTAGCTGAAGATAAGAGCTGTTAGCTGTTAGCCTGTTAGCTATGAGCTAAGAATTGAAGATAGTTAACTTTATTATATGGGATATTATTCGGGTAATGGGGCGGTAAATTAAAATTAATTTACCGCCCCTATGTTTAACGGCCGGTACCGCGGCCGGGATGTGAGCAGCATATTGTTCGCGTGCCTTTCAAGCAGAGAATTTTTTTTCGATTTTGTCAGATCTCCGCACTTTCAATTTACATCACATTACGTTCCGTCGTCCATTTTCGGGGGAACGTAGCCTGGCGACTTTGCCTTCTCTTGTTCAGTGTGATAGGCATCAAGCACCGCCTTTTGTATTCTCTGACGACATTCGGCATTAATGGGGTGCGCAATGTCCGCGTGCAACTTAGCTCGTCCGGAATTATCCTTGGGAATTCTTCCTTCGGAGAGCTTACTGCCGCATTCGTTGCAGAATTTTGCGCGAAGATGATTCTTCGCACCGCATTTGGGACACTTTGCAGCGAGTTTCCGTGAAGGCATCGCAACGAAAGGACCGCTTGCACCCTCAATAACCTTAATATCGCGGACGACAAACTCTCCATCGAATGTGATGGTACAAAAGGCTTTGAGGCGTTCCGACTTAATGTCAACCAGTTTTACCTTGACCTCTGTTACGTCCATAGCTGTACCCTCGATGAAATATAAATTACCACGGGTTGTTTCTTACTACCCAGCAATCTAAATCCGAATATGTATCGAGTATTTTTCTCAAAGCATCTACCGCTTGAGATTGTATATCAAAAAGAGCAAACATCGCAGAACCGCTTCCCGAAAGTCTGACCGGAACATTGAGAGTTTTTTCCAGTTCCTCACGAATTTCTCGCAGTTCACTGTTTACTCTAAACGCAGACGATTCGAGATCGTTACTGAGATACGGATAAATTTCAGAGGGTTTTTTTTCTCGCAAATTTTGTGCGAGCTTTTTGGAGCGTCCGAAACCGACACTATCGCTTATTCGATAGTATTGATAGACCTCTTCCGTTGCCAGCGAAATATTCGGTTTGACTATCAAAGCCCAGAAGTTCCATTCGACATCTACCGGATTAACTATCTCACCTCTGCCCGAGCAAATAGCAATCGGTCCGGAGAGGAAAAATCCCACGTCGCTTCCGAGCATTGAAGCTAATTCCATCATCGACGCAGTCGGCTGATTCAGATTCCATAATTTATCTATCGCAATCAAAGTAGCTGCTGCGTTTGAGCTGCCACCCCCGAGTCCCGCCTGTGAAGGGATACGCTTAATCAATTCGACATCGATAAGCGGTTTTCTGCCTGTTACTCCGCTGAGCAATGAACAGGCGCGATAAACCAGATTTCGTGAATCCGTGGGAATACTCTCATCATCACAAACAAGTTTGAACTTTTTGTTCGATAGTTTGAACAATAGCTCGTCGTATAGGGTTACTTTAGTCATCAGACTTTCGAACATATGATATCCATCGGGGCGTTTGGCACCGACGGATAATACCAGATTCAGCTTAGCTGGACTTCTGACACGAAGTCTGGCACCATCAATCCAAGTGATTTGTTCCTTTTGCTCGGTATGTAAATACGGACGCTCTCTGGCAACATCATCGGAGCTTAAATGTGTTTCAGATTTGTTCAATTTGCCTGTTAATTTAACTTTGTCCATAGTTTATATCTATCGGGGCAAAATCTTTTTCAAAATTGCCTTATCTTCTTTACGTTGTACTTCGCATACAGTTCCCCTATTGTTAATATTGATATGCAACCATCATTATAACATACAATTAGATTTAGTCAACAAAATATATCTTAAAAAATAATCTATATTCTATAATGTTTCCGAATACTTGACAGTGGGCTTGGTGCTTACGATAATGTTTTTCGCGGAGTAAAATTTTTATGCGTGCATATCTTGAGAAATACCAAACGGATTTGCTCGATTCGGTGATTCCGTTTTGGGCGAAATATTCGCTTGATCGGGAATTTGGCGGATATTTTACATGTCTCGATCGTGATGGCAGTATTTACGATACCAAAAAATATATGTGGCTACAATCGCGGCAGGTGTGGATGTTCTCGCGATTGTATAATGAGCTTGAACGAAAGCAGGAATATCTCGATATTGCTACGCTGGGGCTGAATTTTATCAGAAAGTTCGGCAAAGATTCGAAAGGGCGGGTGTATTTTTCCCTTACACGCGAAGGTCAGCCCTACTTTTATCAACGTAAGCCATATTCCGCTGTCTTTTATATGCTCGCATTGCTTGAATATTACAAAGCCAGTGGCGATAGGAGCTGTCTCGATGAATCGGTTGCGATGTTTCATAAGATAATCGAGTGGATAGAGCATCTCGAACTTTTGGGTAGGCCTAAACTTGCGGGTGCGCCGGCGATGAGCAATCTTGCTAATGTAATGGTGCTTGCGAGTATGGCTGCCGAGCTAATCCGTGTCGATAAGGAAAATTCTTTTTATATGCAGATTATGAAACAGGCTTCGGACGGAGCGGTCAGGCATTATGATAGTGAACGGGGAATTTTACTCGAAAATATCCCGTTTGGCGGGTCGCAAACGGAAAATTGGCCTGAGCTGCGGTTTTTCAATCCGGGACATTCGATTGAGACTGCGTGGTTTTGGCTTGAGATATTGAATTATGTGCCTGATGTTTCGCGTCAGCAGTTAGCATTGAATGTAATAGAAAATTCTCTCGAAATCGGCTGGGATGATGAATTCGGTGGGCTTTATTATTTTATGGATATCGAAGGTAAGCCTACACTTACGCTTGAATCGTCGATGAAGCTGTGGTGGCCTCACACCGAAACGATTTACGCACTGCTTCGAGCTTATAAGCTTACGGGCGATTCGAAGTGGCTTGGTTGGCTTGAAAAGGTTGACGATTATGCCTATTCGCATTTTGCTGACAGACAGTATGGTGAATGGTTCGGATATTGCGATAGGCGTGGAAATCTGACTCATAGCTGTAAAGGTGGCAGTTACAAGGGGTGCTTTCACGTTCCGCGTTTTTTGCTTATGAGCATTCAGTTGATAGGAGAGTGAATTCAACGTTTATAATCGACCTATTGTCTGCAGCTTGTTAGTCCTTATTATTCAAGACTTTATGTTCGTTTTCAGAAAAACGTAAAAAAAGAAATTTTTTTGAGGGATTTTTCTTGACACAACTCACGTATACGTATACAATAGGTTTCGTAAGCGTATACGGAGTAGATGGAGAAGAGTCATAATGGCGGTTACTACCGTAACAATAGCGGAAATAGCTAAAACAACACAAGCTACCGTGAGCAGGGCACTTCGAGATGACCCGTCAATTTCTCCTAAAACCAGACAACGAATTAAAAGACTCGCAGAAGAATTAGGATATAGGCCTAACTTGCTCGCACGCGGACTTGTCGGCGGTGATACCTATACAATAGGAATGATAACTACAGGCTTGGATGTGGAAGTGCATTCCGTGAAAATTACCGCATTCGAAGAATCCGCGAGAAATAAAGGATATCTTACCATAACAGCATTTAATCCGAATGAGCCGGGGCTCGAAGATAAATTAATTATCCGGTTATTACAGAGAAGCGTTGACGGATTTGTCATATATCCGGCTGAGCACGGCGAACATAAAGAGCTGCGGGCGCTCGTGGAAAAGAATTTTCCCATAGTTACTTTTAATGGCGACGGTAGATTGGATTTTCAGACCAATGACGTAAGCTTGGATTATTATGAAGGCGGAAAAATTCAGATTGAACATCTGTCAGCTATCGGGCGAAAGCGGATAGCTTATATTTATCCTGTGTTTAGCTGTTATACAATAGACCAACGTGTATCGGGAGCCAAAGAAGCTGCCCATAATGCGGGTGTGGATTTTGAGCTTATACAGATAGATACGGGAAATAGCGGCCAAAGAGTACAAACAGAGCTGGCTTATGAGAAATTGAGAGAATTTTTTAGGAAAAATGCATCACGTTTCGACGCGATTGCCTGTCATAATGACTTATTTGCGTTGTCAGCTATTCGTGCATTACATCAGCTTGGGATAAAAGTTCCCGACTATATCGCTGTGATAGGGTTTGACAATATATCAGCTTCGGAATTTTCTATGTTGACAATTTCTACGATTTCTCAGCCAGCCGAGCAGATGGGGCTTGTTGCCTTTCAAACCCTTGAAGCATTAGTAAAGGAAAAGAACTCGAGAGAATCCGAACACGAGTTTATTCGTGTTAAACTTAAACCGGAACTTGTCGTTCGCGAATCGACAGGAAGAATTGTTGATTGTTGAGCGGAGTCCGCCAACCGGCGGATTGGGGTTGAATGTTGAGTGGTGATTGGAAGAAGCTGACGTGGATGTGTAGTTTGTTGGCAAATTGTAAATTATAAATTGTAAATTGAAAATTCATTTGTCGCTTTTTTAATGAAAGGAGCAATGCGATGAAAAAGTTAGTATTGACAATGTGTTTTGTTGGAATGGTTGGTGTTTCTATTTCTGCATTTGCCAGCCCCGCGCTGGTATCACCCTATGATACGACATGGGAGCTAAACCAAATTTCACTTGACCCTGCGTGGAATACGACCGGTATAATGGCAGCTGGTCAGACACCTAACGGATATTATGTCCTTACAAACAGGTGGCCTCGGTCTGGTGATTCGAATCCTGCTATCTGGATTGCTGATTCTTCGGGAAATCATGTGAATCATCAATATGAATATAATGTAGCTCCCAATGCCAAGGATATTGTAATGGGTCAGGATGCTGCGTGGATTGTTACGGGCGGTAGTTCATCACAGCTTAATAAATGGTTATATTCCGATTTGACAAGTGGTAGCTCAACTATGGTTGCATCAGCCAGCGACGGAGGATATTGGACGGAAATGATTTTGGATGAAGCAGATAACACCGGATACATCAACGATCGAACCAACAAGAAGATTATTCAGGTAAATCTGACGACCGGAGCAGTAAGCGATTGGTTGGTGCATAATATTGCTTCTTCGTTTGGACTTAGCTGGGGGCCTGATGGCGTTGGTGGCGATATGTATTTGACAGCCAATGAGTTTGATTCGGGAAACACAGGGCATGGCCGTGACATTATATACAAAATAGATGCTTCTACGAAGGCTGTGAGTTTGTTCTGTGAGTCAGGTTGGTATTGGGACGGCGGAGCAGGTGGATTGGAGTATCTCGCTTCTCAAAATGCATTTTATACCACTTCGGAGAATCATTGGCGGAATAAGAATTCGGTAATGGAAATAGATGTATCTAATCCTTCGTTTGTTGAGACATCAACGCCTTGGACAGCATCCGAAAATCTGGCTGTCGGGCTAAATCAAGACGGTAGTGGTCTTTTGATTGCAGATTGGAACGACCTCTATGAGCAAAAGCCTGTACCCGAGCCGACGACGATAGGATTGCTTACTATTGGTATATTGGGTTTTATCCGCAGACGGTAGAAAAACGAAGAGCGAAGAGAGAAGAGCGAAGAGCGAAAAGCGTAGGCAGTAGAAGAAATCGGAGGGTGCAGGTCACGCTGTGCCCTCTGAAATTAAAAATACAAAATAAACAATTAAAAATGAAAAATGAGCTAACGCAATTGCGTAGCTTCTTGGCAAATTGTAAATTATAAATTGTAAATTGAAAATTTATTCGGGGTTTTGTTATGGAAAATCGAAAAAAATCTTTTACACTCATTGAGCTTTTGGTTGTGGTTGCGATTATTGCCGTTTTGGTAGCGATACTCTTGCCTGCGTTGCAAAAAGCGAGGGAACAAGCCAAGCTGATTCTCTGTGCAAACCGACTGCAACAGCTTGGTATCGTCGTTAATCAATATGCGATGGATAATAAAGATCAGCTAATAGCAGCTCGAATATGGACAGGGTCGCGGTGGTTTACATGG
>WFQY01000207.1 GCA_015486815.1 Phycisphaerae bacterium
ATTCCGTACGTGATCTCGACATACAAGCTTCTCTATAATTTGCCCCGATAGATGTAGCGGAACGTATAAGCTGTTTCAGAATGACTTGGCTTGCTAATGAATACGGCAGATTATTTGTGGTTTTTATTACATCTATAGCGAATTGTTGTGTTCTATCTGCCAGTTCTTCGGAATTCATAGACTTATCTTCTTCTTAAATTATAAATTGTAAATTGTAAATTCACTCGATTCTCTGGAGAGCTACAATTTCAGGCTTGCGGTAATTGGGATTAATTTTCCATACGGAGTTTGTCGTATCCCATATCAAAGGTGGCTGATTGCACATCGAGCGATCGAAAAGCACAACCCATCGCTGTTTATTTTGTACAGTTCCTTTTTTATCGAGAGCTTCTATTAGTATATACGCGCAAAACGTATCCGAGCGATTCGTAATCAAATTCGCAATCCGCGACCATTTAGCTGACTTTTCGACAACATCCTGATCGCCGGTTAATCCATTTATAAAGAAATTGCTACAGCCTGTTGTTAAATACGAAGATGGTTCCTGTAAAACTTCACCGATTGTTTTAAACGGCTTATTTGATGAGCCTGCTATTTGGTCTCCTGCATTTGGGTCTATATAAGAGTGTAATGCCTGCAAAACCTTTGAAGGTGCTGTATTGATATTGATCAATCCCGGCAGGCGCATTTCATTTAAATCATCTGCTATTCCGTCTCCGTTTTGGTCGATACCATCGTCAGCTCTGTCTAATAATTTAAATGCCTCGAATAACGTGTCCCGCAGTTTACCTGCTTTGGTGGGATTGGCTGGCGCAGTGGCATATATGCCATCTTCGGCAAAGTCGAAGTGAATTATACTGTCTTTTTTTATCAGCCAATCACCGATTCCTTTTTCCACTCCTGAGTCTTTTATATATCCCATATAAGGGACTGCTATCAGATCATACGGATTTCTCAATTTTGCATAATAGTTCTTCTTGCCAGCCGCTGTAAACCATTGATTATCATCAGATGGATTGCGGTAAGTATCTGCCAGTGACAAATCTGTTGTGGTAGTAGAATATCCGCAGCAATCAGCCGTTGTTGCCGTGTTGCTGCTTCCTAACGTATTTCCGGAAGATGCGGTGCTGAGAGCACATTGATTCACCAGAGCTTTCCAGACAGAATTGGTATCTCGTTCATAGGATTTGATCTGCCCCAGAGTAGGTAATTGAGCTTTCGAAAATGTCTTTGTAAAGATGTCTTCCGGAGCACCGTTGGCATTGTAGGAAACGACTTTCACGGTAACATCGGACATATCGCCTGTCTTGTCTTTAATTCTCTTGAACGTTAAACTGGTACTGCGAAAAGGATATTGACTAAAGTTAGCACTTATCGTAGGGGGAAAGGCACCTATTGAGGCCTCTGATAAGTCCGTGTCTGTTCCCGAGCCTCCAGTCGTCGTAACTTTAACCGAAGTAGGTGCGTTCAGATCTGTTTTCCATGGATTCGTCAGTTCGACATACACCCTGTAGGTATATTCGGTAGAATCCGTACCGGCGGGGGCTATTGCTGTACACTCCAGGGCTACTTCGCTAATAGCACAATGTCGTTCAAGTCCATAGACCTTACCATCGCCTGAAAAGGAGACAGCACCTACCGAATTGAGGCCGAGTGTGTCAGTTAAAAATGTATCAGTTGTATCTATGACTGTAGGCTCATCATCTTTGTCGATAAAATCTATCAGGTTAGCAAGGTACTGCCACGTATGATAATTCGCATATTGCTCATTTTTCGCATTGTCACTCGCATCGGCTAACCCATCAGCATAGTCGCCTTGGGTTGTGTCTGCTGCAAATGCATCTTTTATACATCTTACAAATAATTTCAGCCTATCCGGATCGGTAGGCGGATCCTCATCTACCACAACTTCGATTAGATCTCTTATCGTATCTTGTAGGTTATACGCTGCTGGGAAATTCGTATCTTGAGTAGGCGTTGTTGCTACACTTTCCCGCCTGATGTTCCGCGAAAAACTATAAGCTGTCAGATAATATCTGTCAGACGGAGTAAAAGACTTTTCCAATGTAGTTGTCAGAGCCGGATTGTTTTTATTCCATTTATATCTCATCTCCAGCTCATCCGATAAATCAAGCGGATAGAAGACGCCCAAACTTGCCCAGTTCGGCGATTCGATCTTAAAAATATATTCATTTTGGTAAGTAAGCATTGTTGCCATATCGCTTCCCGATGGTCTTCCCGGAAGATCGCTTACATATCCAAAATTTGTTGCATCATATAGCTTGACTCCTGCTAAAGTGTTTCCCAAAAAGTCTTCTGGCTTGGCAGAATAATCACTCGGAACATCCCATGCAGTATTTACATTCACCATCCCACAGGTATCGACGATGCGAACCGCTATTCGATAGCATAAACCCTCCGGAGCTTTTACAGGCAAGTCAGCAGTTAGCGCATTATAATTTCCGTCGCCATCAACGTCAGCATAGTCCGTACCACCGTTATTTTGTTCATCGAAAAAGTCTCGCTGAACGATCCATACAGAATCCAATATTCCATCACCGTCAGCG
>WFQY01000208.1 GCA_015486815.1 Phycisphaerae bacterium
ACGATTGGCTTAACGAAATAAGAAAAGATATTCCCGAACAACCCGCTAAGCGAAGAATCAGATTCGAAACAGAATTGGGGCTGTCATCGAAAGATGCTGCTACCATCATCGACGATAGAACTACCGCTGATCTATTCGAAGCTGCTATCAAACTCGGTGCTCCTATCAAAGTATTGACCAATCAGTTTATCAGCTTTTGGTCGATGCACGCCAATCAGAAGAATACCACAATCGCAGAACTCGGAATCTCCGCTCAACGGTTAGCTGACCTTGCAAAGATGGTTGAAACCGGCACCGTAAATGCAACATCAGCAGCTAACATTGCAGAAAAAATGCTAACCTGCGACGATGATCCGCAAACAATAGCGCAGCGGGAAAATCTCCTGCAGGTATCGGACAGCTCGGAAATAGAAAAAATTGTCGATGAAGTAATACAACAAAATCAACAAGCTGTCGATGATGTACTCAAGGGCGGAAAAAAGCAAAAAAAGGCTTTTGGCTTTTTGATGGGGCAGGTAATGCAGAAATCACGAGGCCAAGCCAATCCCAAAATAGTAAACGAACTTCTGCAGAAAAAACTTTCCTAATCATTAAATTTTCTTATACCCAACAGGTAATATACAAGCGGCACTTTTCCGGCGTCTATCCATATCTGAGCGGATTGGCCTGGCTTGAGAATAATTCTTTCGGGGCTGCTGGTAATGTCAGCCTTTATCAATACCGAGCCATCGCCACTACTATTAGGATTAACCACCGGTGAAACCCATCGAATCGCACCTTCGATATATCCGAATTGACGATGCGGATAGGATGAGGTCTCCGCTATTATCTTTTTGCCTTCTCTGGCGAACCATAAATATCGTTCGGGTATCTTGGCAATTACCTGAAATTTATTTTCCTCGAATACCTGTCCGAGTACCTGAGCGGCATCGACTACCTGACCGATGGAAAGCGAATGTAAAACCACAACGCCCGAAATTGGCGAATGTACTTTGCGCAATGCAAGATTCGCCTTGGCAAGTTCGAGCGAAGCTTCGAGGACAGCTATCTTTTTCTCCTGTACGTCAACTTCCGCTTGTAATAATTTTTTCTTATCGAGGCTAATCTCAGCCAACTGAGTTTTAGCTAACTCATACGCAATTTCAGCTTTACGTAATTCCGTTTTACTGGCAGCCTGCTGATTGAACAGCTTTTTTATCCGCTCATATTCCCTTTCGACATCTTTCAGTTTTATCTTTGCCAATTCTATTTCCGATTCTTGCTGCGCAAGCTCATAATGCATCTGTGCGGTAAGTCTAACCAATTCGGTTTTAGCTTGCATTAACTTGCGTTCATTAGTCAGCACACCTGCCCGCTGAACGCTATCTTCAAGCTCGATGAGAATATCGCCTTTTTTGACAAACTGACCCGATTCGACAAGAATCGATTTGATAGGCCCCTTTACGCCCGCTCGAATAACAGCGTCCTTTTTTGACATTATATTGCCATAGCCACTGATGTAATAAGGCACATAGACAGCGAACATCAAAGTCAATATGATAACTGTGATTATAAACCCCACATAGATTTTGCGTTTTTTCTTTTTCGGCTTCTTTTCTCGCGTAGGTGTATTTTCATTCATTGATTATATCCCTTCCCGTTCTAATCGGAATTAAGCTGGCAATTTCTAAGCAGCTGCAAACCGTCTTGCCCGTTGACGTGTAAGTTTGATAACCTCTGTCTCTTCAAGCTGATCTTTAACGAGATTCCAATAATGACCTTGAGCGGTAATAAGCTCATCGTGTCGGCCGATCTGCACTAACCTACCCTTATCAAGCACAACTATCATATCGGCATTCGATGATAGCGAAACACGATGCGTTATCATTATTACCGTCTTACCGGCAAGTGCGGTCTTTATCGTTTGCTGAATATTAGCTTCCGTCTTTGCATCGAGCGCACTGGTGCAATCATCAAGAATCAAAATATCCGGATCGGTTACCATTGCACGCGCCAAACTGATACGCTGTTTCTGACCGCCCGAAAGGCGCAGGCCGTTTTCACCTATTACCGTATTATAACCGTCGGGTAGTGATTCGATAAAATCGTGTATCTCTGCCAACTTTGCCGCCCGTATCATCTGCTCTCTGCCTGCTTGCGGATTACCATACAGAATATTGCTCGCTAACGTTCCGGAGAACAAAAGAGGCTCCTGAGGTACATAAGAAATCTTTTTGCGTAGAGATGCGAGTTTGATATCGCGAAGGTCAACTTCATCGATAGTAATCCGCCCTGTCGTCGGCTCATACAGACGCAACAGCAATACGCCAAGTGTACTCTTGCCAGCTCCCGAACTACCCATCATACATACGGTACTATGAGCGGGTATCTCCAGATTGATATCCTTGAGTGCATATTCCGCATCGGGATTATACTTAAAGCTAACATTCTCGATTACTATTGATTTCTTCAGACTATCGAACGGTTTTGCCCTGCGATTATCGACTATTTCAATCGGCTCATCCAAAATACCCAATATTCTCTCGCACGATACGCGCAATCGTTGTACATTTGCGGTTATCTGAGTAAGGGCAGCGATAGGCCAAAATAAGCTATACGCTATCGAATAAAAGAAAAGAAGGTATCCGAGCGATAATTCACCGTTCCGTAAAAGAATCGTACCATAGCCCAAAACAAATGCTGACACGAAAACCGATATACACGTGCATATCATCGAAAGAACGTTGTTGAGTACGACAATTTCTCTGCCATATCGGAATAATTTTTTCACTTTCTTATAAAAGTGAATATGCTCACGTTTCTCCTTGCCGAAACTTTTGATAACTCTCGGATTAGCGAGCCTATCTCTTACCAGAGCATAAACACTTGCGTTTTCTCTTCTTTGTGCCCAGCTTAATTCCCTTATTCTCGAACGCAGTTTGGAATATGTAAACGCATACAGCGGCATCGCCAAAAGCGCCAAAGCTGCAAGTTTGACGTGAATATAAAACATTATCGAGACATTAATGATAATCAATCCCGTAAACATAGCCAGCTGAACCATAACAGGCGCAAAATTATTCTGTATTACATTCACATCGTCGGTCGCTCTGCTCAGCAATCTTCCCGTCTGATTTCTGTCATGAAAACTCATCTGCAAACGAAGCAGCTTATCGTGAATATGCCTTCTGATACGAAAGACCACCTGCTCGGTAATCATCCCGAGTTTGTAGTTCGCCCACGTCTGCATAGTTACCGCAGTTAGATGCATTACTATCAATATCACAGCGATAATCATCAGCATACGAATTTTTTCCCACGATGTTTTCCCCTCACGGGCAGCTATTCTGTCTTCAAGCGACCCGTCTTTCGCTATCGTCCCGTCATCTATTACCGGCATCGAATCTTCTTTTCCCGCAATAGTGCCACAATCGATTTGGCTACTCGAAGCGATAGGCTCTTTTATTATCACCGGATCTGCATTTGGAACGTTTACTATCGGGCCACTCTTCGCTGATATTATCCCTTTGCCCGTAAGATTGATTTCGAGTACATCATCGACGAGATATCTGCTTATCCCCGCCATCATCGAACCCTCAGCGGCAAACGCTATATAACAAAGGCACGCTATCATCAGACCTTTTGCCTGCTGACGGAAATATCTTCGATACATCTGAACTACTGCCTTTGCTGAACTGCCTATCATAATATCACCTCCCACCTAATTTATCAGGCAACTCTCGCAAATTGTGTAAAGTAAAGTTTACGATAATAACCCTTCTTACGAGCAAGTAGCTCGTGATGATTGCCCATTTCGATAATCCGACCTTCGGAAAGAACGACTATCAAATCAGCTGATACTATCGTTCCCAATCTATGTGCAATTACAAATGAAGTCCTGTTTTCCATTATCCTCGAAAGCGCCTTCTGAAGAAGCCTTTCCGATTCACTGTCGAGCGAGCTGGTCGCTTCGTCCATTATCAAAATCGCAGGATCCATCAAAATCGCCCGTGCGATGACTATTCGTTGCTTCTGACCACCCGATAGCTTTATCCCCTCTTCACCTATATACGTATCATAGCCGTCAGGCAGCGCAGTGATAACATCATCTATCTCAGCTGCCTTTGCCGCTTGGATTATCTCCTCCATAGTCGCATCGGGTTTACCATAGGCAATATTGTCCTTTATACTGCCGTCAAACAAAACCGGATCCTGTGGAACAAGAGCAATATTTTTACGCAAAGACGCCCTGCTTATCTTGTTGATATCTATGCCATCTAATAAAATTCTGCCTTCCTGAGTACGATAAAATCTGAGTAAAAGTGAAATTACGGTCGTTTTACCGCAGCCTGTATGCCCGACCAATGCAACCGTAGTACCAGGTTGGACATCAAGAGAAAAATTCCTCAAAACCGGTTGGTCAGGCTCATAGCAAAACGTAACATCATCAAAAGTAACTCTGCCTTCGAGCTTTTCGATATTTACCGCATCAGGCGGGTCAGGCGGTTCCGGTATCTCTGAAAGTAGCTCATTTATCCGCCTAACCGATACCATCGATTGCTCAACCATATTCGACATCTGCGAAAATCGCACAGCAGGGTTAAGCAGATATATGCTGTAGCTCGTAAATGCTACCACTGAACCGAGCGTCATATCGCCCTGAATGATAAGATAACAGCCAAGCAGATATATTCCCGTCTGACCCAACCAATAAATCAGACTCGCGGTACTATTGAAGACCACCGAATATCCGCGAGCACGTACGCCTATATTTCTGGCGTCGAATGCATCGTGAATAAAGCGTCTCGTCTCATTCCGTTCTTCGCCGAAGGCTTTGACCACTACCGCACCGGCAAGCCTTTCCTGAAGGGTCGAGCTTATATCTTCCATCTTCTCTCGCAACGACTTACGCCACTGCCTTATCCGCGAGATGAAAAAGTTGTAATTTATTACGTACAAAGGAATAAGAAGCGCAAGAGCAAGCGTCATCCGCCAATTCAGCGTCATCATAATTACCAGCGCAAATGTACACGCAACAATGTCGGTAGCGAGGGTAATTGTCTGAGTGGTTACCATCGACTGCACCTGCGTTACGTCGCCCATAAGCCTTTCGATTACTCCGCCCGTTGAGCTTTTATCATAAAATTTCAACGGCAGATGCTGAAGATGCGCATATAGTCTCGATCGCAGATCGAGGACAAGCTTTTGGCCGATTAGGGTTATTACATAGTTATTTGCAAATCCGATGACAGCTGCCAAAAGTGGAGCTGCAACGAAAAGCACCATTAGGGGCACGAACAATTCCATTCTGCCAGCGGTGATTACCTTATCCACGATGGCACGAAGAACGAGGGGCGGAACAAGCGATATTACCGTACTGATGGTTGTCAAAGCGACTGCTCGACAGAACCATCGCTTGTACGGCTTGAGATATTCATATATTGTTCTTATGCTCTCCATCGTCTCTGCCTATAAAATTAGCAACATCGCAAATGCTCTACGACGTTGCTCGGACGCACCTGTCAATTCCTCAGGGTTTATTGCAGTTTGTTAGGGGCTTAATTGCCCCTGCTTCCTCAAAAACTACCTCCCACAATACATTTAGCTGATTCAGAGTTGTATTCTGAATCAGCTAACCGACGCTTAAATCAATTTTTCGGCGATATACAAAAAATCCTTTAAAAAAAGACCTTCTTTCCTTATTAATTATACCACATAAACTGCAGCAGGCAAATTTTAGCAAGATTTTTTGAGGCGGTTGCGATGTTGTAAGT
>WFQY01000209.1 GCA_015486815.1 Phycisphaerae bacterium
CTATTATTATGTGTTTGGCGTTACCTGCAAAATTGATAGAAAAGACAGGCGATCAAGGCGTTGTCGAATTGGCAGACAATCGTTACAATGTCAATTTGATAATGGCTCCGGAAGCTAATATCGGCGATTATCTGCTTGTACACGCCGGTTATGCAATTCAGATTGTCGAGCCACAAGCTGCCAAAGAAACGTGGGAACTACTGGAAGAACTATAATGCCAACGTCCGATAATATTAAGCTGATTATTGAAAATATTCGTCGAAATGCTGACCAAATCGATAGGGATATTTGCATTATGGAAGTTTGTGGTACGCATACCGTTGCAATTCACCGCAGTGGCATTCGCGAACTTCTGCCCTCGAATATAAACTTGATTTCCGGGCCGGGCTGTCCTGTCTGTGTTACGCCGGCTGGCTATATTGACGTGTTAATAGACCTTGCACGAGATAAAAATAATATCATCACAACTTATGGCGATATGGTAAGGGTAACGGGCAGCGAATCTTCACTCGAGCAGGAAAGAGCGAACGGTGCAAATGTAAATGTCGTTACTTCCGCATTTGACGCTTTAAAATTAGCGGAAAAAAATCCCGACAAACAGATAATATTCGCAGCTGTCGGTTTTGAGACTACCACTCCCCCCACTGCTGACGTTGTTATTCGGGCGCATAATTCAAATGTGAAAAATTTCGCTGCCCTGTCAGCTCACAAATTGGTCATCCCTGCGTTGAAGGCTCTACTTGAGTCGCCTACTTGTGCCATTGATGGTTTTCTCTGTCCGGGTCACGTCAGCGTAATCATAGGCAGCGATGCCTACCGCCCTATTGCTGACAGTTATCACAAACCGTGCGTCGTTGGCGGATTCGAGCCGATACAAATAATATCCGCTATTGATAAGATTATCGCTCAGCTATCGGAAAATCGCACCGATGTGGAAAATGTCTATAGTGTTGTAGTAAAACCCGAAGGTCAACGACACGCATTGGAGCTAATCAACGAAGTCTTTACGCCAGCTGACAGTAATTGGCGGGCGTTGGGTACCATACCGCAAAGCGGTTTGGCAATAAAAGATAAATACGCTGACTTTGACGCTGAAAAAAAGTTTGGCATTACGATTGTCGATGTTCCCGAACCTACAGGCTGTCGATGTGGCGATGTGATTCAGGGATTGATCGATCCGCCCTATTGTCCGTTGTTTGGTAATACCTGCAATCCGACCCGTCCGATAGGACCTTGTATGGTCTCATCCGAGGGTGCCTGCCAAGCGTGGTTTAAATATGGAAATATAAGAGTAACTCAGGAGCAGAAAAGTTGACAAATAATAAGAGAATACAACTTGCTCACGGCGGAGGCGGGAAACTTACCGATGAACTTATTCGTAATGTAATTCTAAAATATCTGCCCTATCAGCCCGAACTGCTCGACAGTGCAATAATCGAAAATGTAGGCGAAAAAATTGCATTTACCACCGATAGTTATGTTGTCAATCCGATATTTTTTCCGGGCGGTGATGTCGGAAAATTAGCTGTCTGTGGCACAACTAATGATCTCGCAATGGCAGGTGCGAAACCGCTGGCTTTGAGTTTGGCTTTGATTATCGAAGAAGGGCTTGAAATTGCGCATCTTG
Source organism: Phycisphaerae bacterium (assembly GCA_015486815.1). Taxonomy (GTDB): domain Bacteria; phylum Planctomycetota; class Phycisphaerae; order JAAYCJ01; family JAAYCJ01; genus S014-18. The sequence continues at coordinate 1,628 of WFQY01000209.1, forward strand.
AAAGGATTATGCAAAGTATCTCGCAATTCGCTGAAAGCGCCAGCGTGAAAATTGTTACGGGTGATACGAAAGTCGTTCCGAAAGGTCAAGCTGACGGTATCTATATCAATACCGCTGGTATCGGGCGAGTGCTACCACAAGCAAAACTCGGTTTCGACCGTATTTGTGAAGGCGATAAAATTCTTATTAATGGCACGATAGGAGATCACGGATTAGCGATTATGGCGATGCGGGAAAACCTCAGCTTTCAAACAACAATCACAAGCGATGTTGCAGTTCTCAGTCAGCTTACCGGTGAACTTATCGAAACTCTCGGTAGCGAGATAAAATTCTTACGCGATCCGACTCGTGCCGGCATTGCGGGCGTATTAAACGACATTGCCTCGGATGCAGGCGTTAATATTTTAATCGACGAAAGCCGAATTCCGGTAAATTCTTCGGTCAAAGCTGCTGCAGAAGTTTTGGGTTTTGATCTTCTGAATGTTGCGAATGAAGGCAAATTCGTCGCTGTCGTATCGGAACGGTCAGCTGAGCAAGCTCTCAATATCTGCAAAAAATTTCCCGAAGGCAAGCTGGCGAATATCATCGGACAGGTCGAATCGTCAAGTGAGTCTCCCGCTGTCGTAATGAAAACGTCAATCGGCGGCAGGAGATTTGTCCAGAAACCTTACGGTGAACAATTACCACGTATCTGCTGATTTTTTCTTGTATCATACCAGCCTTCCTGCGAAAATAATGTGTTTATGCATTGGAACTAAATCTTACAAACGGAGCAGAAATGAAAGTATCGATTGATTGGCTGAGATCTTATGTTGATATTGATATTCCGATTGATGAGCTGACGGAAAGATTGACGCATATCGGTTTCAATCTCGAAGAGCTTATCACTGTCGATGGTGATACGGTGCTCGATCTTGAAGTTACATCGAATCGTCCCGATTGCCTCGGACATATCGGTATCGCGCGAGAGATTGCGACAATATTAGACAAACCATTGAAAGTACCCGCTGTCGAATTGTCCGAAGACAATTCTGTCGATATAAATAATCAAACATCGGTCGAAGTGCTTTCGCCTCAGCTTTGTCCGCGTTATACAGCCCGTGTCATTAATAATGTCAAAGTCGGTCCGTCTCCCGATTGGCTCGTAAAACGTCTCGAAGCCCTTGGTTTGCGTAGTGTAAATAATATCGTCGATATAACAAACTATGTGCTGCTGGAAACATCTCAGCCACTTCACGCATTCGATTTTGACAAACTGGCAGGTAAAAAAATTATCGTCAGAAAGGCAAACAACGGCGAGCAATTTGTTGCGATCGACCATAGCGAGCATAAATTATCTCCGGACGATTTAATCATTGCGGACGAACAACGGCCGGTTGCTCTTGCTGGTGTAATGGGCGGACTGAATACCGAAGTTACCGAAACCACAAAGAATATTCTGCTTGAAAGTGCGCAATTCGACCCTATTTCCATCCGCAGGACAGCGCGCAAGCTGAATCTTCATTCCGACTCATCTTATCGATTCGAACGCAAGGTCGATCTGGTAAATGTCGAATATGCTTCCCGAAGGGCAGCTCATTTAATCTGTGAAATTGCGGACGGAACGGTTTCTGCCGGCCTGATTGACATCTGGCAAAATCCTTTTACACCTACGAAAATAAACTTCGACGTTAGGCAGATTAAAAAAGTACTTGGCATTGACGTTTCCATTGGGCAGTGTGAGAAGATTTTTACATCGCTTGGTATTACAATTGATTCATCCGATAACGGAATATTCGAGCTCACTATTCCTTCGCATCGAAGCGACCTGACTCGACCGATCGATCTGGTCGAAGAAATCGGTAGAATTGTCGGGCTTGATAAAATTCCGACTTCCGAGCGAATCAGTATAACCACTCAGCCGGCTTGTCCATCTGAGAAAATCTTTCGCTCTACTCATCAAGCCTTAAATCATTGCGGATATTACGAGACAATTACCGTAACACTCGTCGAACCGAAATATTCCGCTATGTTTACGGATATTGCTGAAAGTAAAGTGCTGAAGATAAATGCAGCTCAGCGAATGTCGAATAATGCTTTGCGATGCTCACTTATTCCATCTTTGCTTATGGTGCGAAAAACCAATCAGGACGCAGGCAATCAGAGCTCCGATTTATATGAAATTGCCCGTGTATATCTGCCACGCAAGGCAAACGAGCTGCCCGAAGAGCAAATTCATCTTGCAATAATTTCATCGTCAGCTGATATTCGTTCGATTCGCGGGGTATTTGAGCTGATGTGCAAGCTGACAAATGTTCCCGAACAAATCACATTCGAGCCAAAACCGATGAGCTTTTTTCTGCCTGACCAATCGGCGAAAGTATTATTAGGTGATAAGGAAATCGGCATCGCTGGAACAATAAATCCCGAAATTCAAAAACAATTCGAATTGAAAAAACCGGTAACGGTAGTTGAGATAAATTTTGACCGTATTCTGAATTTACCGACAGAACCGCCTATCTTTACCCCCCTACCGAAATTTCCCGCTATCAGGCGTGATTTTTCTATGATTGTCGATGAAGATATAAAATGGGATGAAATTGCCCAAGCTATCAAAGGGTTAAATATCGATGACCTAAGAG
>WFQY01000210.1 GCA_015486815.1 Phycisphaerae bacterium
TACTAATTACGTATTTATGTATCGGAGGTTTTGTTATGAAAATAGCGGTAATCAAGGAAATCAAATCGCAGGAATATCGTGTCGGTGCTACGCCCGATTGTGTTCGAGCGTATGTCAACGCTGGTCATCGGGTTAAGGTTCAGCGACAAGCAGGCGAAGGTTCGGGGTTTTCGGACGATGAATATATAAACGCCGGTGCGGAAATCGAAAGCGATGTCAAAAAAATATTCGATTGGGCGGATATGATAATCAAGGTAAAAGAGCCGTTGCCCGAAGAGTATGAATTGCTCCGTGAAGGGCAGATATTGTTTACCTATTTGCATTTGGCTGCTGACGGTAGATTGACGAAAATGTTGACAGAAAAGAAGGTATCAGCTGTCGGATATGAGACGATGGAATTGGATGACGGCACGCTGCCTTGTCTCGTCCCTATGAGCGAGATAGCGGGTAGGCTGTCGGTGCAAGAGGGTGCAAAGTATTTGGAGCGGCCGGCTGGCGGAAAGGGTTTGCTGCTTGGCGGAGTGCCGGGCGTTCGTCGTGGTAGGGTAACTATCATCGGCGGCGGGACAGCTGGCAGAAATGCAGCTGAAATAGCGATTGGCATCGGGGCGGATGTTACTATTCTCGATATAAGCCACGAAAAATTACGATACCTCGATGATATCTTCGGCAGCAGTATTAAAACTCTTTACTCTAACCATAAAAACCTGTGCGAATGCCTCAAACAAAGCGATCTGATAATCGGAGCTGTCTTAATCACCGGTGCGTCAGCTCCGAAACTCATCAGCAGAGAAGACCTTAAGTTGATTTCGCCACGCTCGGTTATAGTCGATATAGCTGTCGATCAAGGCGGGTGTGTCGAGACGACCCGACCGACAACTCACGATAATCCCACATTTATTGTTGACGATGTTGTTCATTACTGCGTCGCTAATATGCCTGGGGCGGTGCCGATAACCTCGACGATAGCGCTTACCGACCAGACTCTCAGATATGGCATCTCGATTGCGAATAAAGGGCTGATACAATCAGCTAAGGAGAATAGGGCTTTACGTAAAGGCATCAATACATATAATGGTTATGTTACGCACCGAGCGGTAGCGGAATCGCTGGGGCTGAAAGACGAATATCGTGATATTGAGACTCTGTTGAATGAAGCCTGACGAACTCGATTGGCAGATAATAGAGATACTTCGCAATGACGGCAGGACGTCGAATGCGGAAATTGCCCGTCAGCTCGAAATAGCTGAAGGTACGGTCAGAGCCCGTATAAAGCGATTGTGCAAAGCGGGTATTTTTCGCGTAGTCGGACAGATAAATCCGGAATTTTTGCGAGACCATCAGCTTATAACCATCGGAATCAATGTCAAGGAGAGCAAATCTCTCGAAAAAACACTTCATAAGATAACTCGGCTGAGTCAGGTAAACTTTGCTGCGATTACTTCCGGACGATATGACATCGTAGCTCAGGTGCTGGTCGATTCCAATAAAGGACTTATCAATTTTCTGACAAAATCGTTAGCTAAGATCGAAGAGATAAGCTCGACCGAGACGTTTGTAATGCTAAAGACAATCAATTCGTGGATATAAGAAAATTTATAATTTACAATTTGTGATTTATAATTTTAAGATTTTGCAAGAGCAAATCTTTGTGTCCGTATAACATCCCGCCTTCGGCTTTATTGATTATTTTGTTGCAATGAGATAGACGAAAATGTGTCTATAAGTGCGCCGAGGAAGACTTTTTTTACCCTGTCCCAGAAATCGGGTCTGTTTTCGGGTATCTTAATATCGCTACCCTCGCCGTAATTCGGATATCCCTTAACCGCTGCCTGTACTTTGTTTCTGGTGTTATCTCGGCTTGGCGTTATTTTCTGGCCGGGGTTATTTTTTCGAAAATATCTCAGAGCATCTCTCCCGTGAGGTAGTGGCTGAGTGGTAGGTCTTGTGGTCGGTGATGTTGGTAGCTGAGGAGAAATACCCGCATTCTGAGTTCCGATAAGATTCAGTAAATCTTGCTGAGTTTGTGGCGAGAGTGAGGAATAAATCTGCGCAAGATCGCTTACCGATTGTGCCTGTGCTTCGCAGGGGCAGATGTTCTGATTTATAGATGGCAGGAGGCAAGCTAATATGACCACAGCGACGGTAAGGCTTACGAATAATTTACCCATAGCACTATTCCTTATATA
>WFQY01000211.1 GCA_015486815.1 Phycisphaerae bacterium
CAGCTCTTTCGCACGCACATCTCTGCCAAACACACCTGCATATTTTTTCTTTATAAGCCCGCCATCTCCCGATTTTATCCGCGCAACGCAATCACTTACGAACTTACGCAATGTAATAGGATAATTGTCATATCCCGCCTTTACGCTCAGCCCCGCTTCTCTAAGCCGACGTAAAAAACGTGAAGGCTCAAGCGGCGCTCCGGAGATATCACTCTCCGCATAACTTATCCATAAATATTCCCTCGGCCGAGTTAGCGCAATGTAATTCAAATATTGCTCACGAAGATAATGCTCTTCGATGTCCGCTCTGACGGGCAGGTCAGGCCAACCGATTTGCTCCCTATCCGCATCGGTTAAAACAACATCTTCCTTGATAGGCTCAGGCCAATGCGTCTCGTTATAACCCAAGACAAAACTCGCACGTACCGAAGGATGGCGTGAACGCTCTATCGAGCCGATCAGTACCTGATCAACACACGCAGGAATTACCCCCACCGTCTGCTGCGAAAAACTCCGACGGAGAATCTCCATAAACTCGTCCAAGCTGACGAACCTGTCCGCCAACGTAATTCGCATCTGCGAAAATAATTCTGACAATACATCAAGTATCTGCTTGTGAATTTGATCCGATATAATATCCCGCTCATCACGAATAGCGGAAAGCTCCGCTAATCTACGGACAACCCCAAGCTCTTTCATCAATTCAAAAATCGCATCAATAATTACATTCACATCCAATTCCCGCGAGCCGTCTTCCGCGAGTCCGAGATTCGCCTTAAAATGTCTTAAAGGTGTCAGCAACTTTTCCCGTGCATCGTTAAGCTCCTTTAACACACTCTCCAACGCCTCTTCTTTATCTACCTGCTCATCTTCTCGGCCACTCCGGATAGGCTTATACCGCCAATCCTTAAACCAATCGTCCCCGTCAATTCCGTGTGCAAGAACGTAATTTTCTATCCTATCCGCCAATGACGTTTCGATTTCGGTAAAGCCCGTCTTAAGATATTTCAACATCCACTTTGAACAAAAATCATCATTAACCGCACCAATCGCTGCAACTATCAATCTCGCTAACGGATGCTGACTTATCGACCTGCGAACGTCCATAAAATAAGGAATACCATATTTCTCAAACGCAAATCGAATCAGCTGACCATAACCCTCAAGCGAACGCAAAATAACCGATATATCCCGATAACGATAATCCTTATCACGAACAAGTTCGATTATCCTACCAGCTACCAGCTCAACTTCTTCGAAAGGCGTTTTCGCTCGGACAATTTCAATATCATTATTCTTTGCCAACCCGACTATCCGCTCGGAAGCACCCGTAAGATATTCCTCAAGCGCACCGATAAGCTCGCTGCTGTAAAATCTTCTTTTCGCAGGTTCACCTAAAACTATGGGCCTGCCTATCACTATCCCCTCGCTCTTCGCCAGCTCCGTCAATCTTGCGTATGTCTGCTCGGTAATCCGAAACAAACTCCGCTCATCTATCAATTCATTTCTACCTATCGACTCATAATCGAGGCACAGCGAGATATAACACTCGCTCGCCAACTTGACCGTATCGATAAGAACTTTATATTCCAGACCGGTGAACCCCGAAAAACCATCCACAAACAAAATCGCATCCCTAAGCCAATCCACCCTCGCGATCAAATCACTATATTCTGCAAAATATTTTGCAGGCTCAATAAGCCCTGTGGTTTCAACCCTGCCATATCGCTCAGCCAAAACTATTACATCACTTAGCTTATCGAGAAAATCCCCCGATGCTTTACCTTTTGCTATTTCTTCATATTTGCGTTTGAGCTCATCAACCGTCAGCCCGCAGGCAAATAATTCGTCGATTAGCCGTAAAATCGTATCCGCAATTACATCAGGCTCACAATTATGCCAGAATCTTAGCTTCCCTTCATTATTAGCAGAGGATATGATTTGACTCATCAATACGCTGCGTGAGGTATTAAGCAGAAACTTGCCCGCTAATTGACTTGTCTCTTTCGCAACCAGCTGAACAAGTCGGCGGAAACTCAATACCTTCGCTCTGGCGAATCCGTTATTGAGTCCCCGCCAGCCTGCTAACATTCGTTCCATCTGATAAGCTGCCTGCTCGGGAACAAGCAATATTATCGTCCGCCCGTCAAGCGGACTTTCTCGCAGATAGCGAGCTATCCTGTCAAGACACAGCTGCGTCTTGCCCGAACCTGCTCGACCTGCGATAAATCTTATCTCAGCCACCGTAAACTTCCATCCATTCGGTATGGAATACTCCTTCCTTATCTACACGCTGATAGGTATGTGCACCGAAGAAATCACGAAGTCCCTGAATCATATTTGCAGGCAACCGCTCACTGCGAAGCGCATCGAAATAATCGAGCGAAGCGTTAAATGCCTGCATCGGAATTCCCATTTCCTTCGCTATTCGAACAACATATCTGCACTTATCCTGCGACGCATTTACCACTTCGGCAAAATCAGGCGAGAATAACAAATTAGGCAGGTCGGGATTTTTGACAAACGCCTGCTTTATCTTATCGAGCAGCTGAGCGCGAATAATGCAGCCGCCCTTCCATATCCTCGCCATCTCAGCAAGATTGACATTATAATCATACTCATCGGACGCTGTCTTTATCAATGCTAATCCCTGAGCATAACTTATTATCTTAGACGCATACAACGCATCGTGAAGCGCATCCATAAGCTTATCGACATCATCTATCTTTTTAGCCGCAGGCCCTTTGAGTATCTTCGACGCTTGCACGCGTAAATCTTTATATGATGAAATCGTCCTCGCACAGACAGCTGCATCTATCGTCGGAATAGGCACGCCAAGCTCAAGCCCCATCTGTGATGTCCATCTACCCGTTCCCTTTTGGCCAGCTTTATCCAAAATCACATCGACCAACGCTTTGCCCGTATCGGGGTCGTTATACGCCAAGACCTTCGCTGTTATCTCTATCAGATAGCTTGAAAGCACCCCTTCATTCCACTTCTCGAATATCTTCGCCATCTCACCAGCAGACAAACCCGCATGGTGCATCAGATTATAGCTCTCAGCTATCAATTCCATATCGCCATATTCAATGCCGTTATGCACCATCTTAACGAAATGCCCCGCCCCTCGCGGACCTACATAGGTAACGCAAGGACCGTCATCCGTCTTCGCCGCTATCTGTGTCAGTATAGGCTCAAATGCTTCATAAGCATCTTTAGGCCCACCCGGCATAATGCTCGGGCCCTTCAACGCACCTTCTTCGCCACCGCTTATACCACTACCGATAAACTTTATTCCTTTCTCCGCTAATTGAGCTTCTCTTCGCTCGGTATCTTTGAAAAAGCTATTACCACCATCGAAAATAATATCACCTTTATCGAGCAACGGCACAAGCTTATCTATCATCACATCCACAGGTGCCCCCGCCTTTACAAGCAAAATTATTTTACGAGGCTTTTCGAGCGAGCTAACGAACTCTTCCATACTCAGACAGCCGACTATATTCTTATCTTTGCCTCTGCCTTCTACAAACTTTGTTACCTTCGACGTCGTCCGATTAAAGACAGCTACCGAAAACCCTCTGCTCTCGATATTGAGAACGAGATTTTCACCCATAACGGCAAGACCTATAAGACCTACATTTGCTTTCGACATAATATATTTCTCCTATACAAAATAGTTTTTCCGATTTACCATAAATTTATCGCAAATATGTAGTTTATCTATTGCCAGCCCCGCGGTCAAGAAAAGCATATGCACAATCGATATACTAAAACACTATAAAAATAGAAAAATAAGACAAGACAAATGACAAATGTCGACTTTTGAATGATAAACTCTGTAGGGGCGAACCTATG
>WFQY01000212.1 GCA_015486815.1 Phycisphaerae bacterium
ATAAAAAAGATAAGTAACGAAAGAAAATATAAATCCGTCGATCAGGTTATGATAGCACCGGAATTGGTTATAAGAAAGTCAGCATAATATAACCGGAGAATGAGTATGGATACTAAAACGAAAAAAGGTTTTACTTTGATAGAGCTTTTGGTTGTAGTGGCAATTATCGCTGTGCTTGTTAGTATTCTCCTGCCTGCGCTATCTACCGCTCGTCAGCTTGCTCAAGGATTGAATTGCCTAAATCAGCTCAGACAAGTTAGCCTTGCGACTCAATCGTATGCTTCGGATAACAATATGATAGTGTTTATAGGTACCGCTGGTACGCCGCCTAATACCGATTGGCGTAGATGGATGCAGCCGTTGTTTCCGACATATTTGAATGACCATAATATTATAAGATGTCCATATTATCCGCCTTATGAAAAAGACCTTAATTTCCATCCTATAAATGGTAATTGGCGGTGGTATGCGTATGGGATTATCGAAAGCGAAAACTATGTCTATTATCAGGACGGAGCCTGCAGGCACGAGATATTTCCCGGTGATAATCACGTCTGGACACTCAATATGCAAAAGCTAACGGAGCCTTCTATGTGTATAGTTCACATTGATAGCGTTCAAATACTCTGGCAGCGTCAGCGTTCGCTAATTCAGCCTTATGTGTGGGACAATACCTATGCTCATTTGCGACATTTGCGAAAAGCAAATGCTGACTTTGCTGATGGCCACGCGGAGATGCTCAATGTCTCGGGACTTGCAAAGTATGGATTTAGCTGTCCTTATCCCCCGCCCAAATGAAAAGGACTATTATTGGAAATCCGATGTGCCTCTGAAAATAGGAGATAAATATGAAAATTGTACAAATGGTTTCTTTGGTAATCTTGATAGTCTCACCTTGGTGTTGCGCACAAAAGCAAAATGCAATGAAAACGCAGAAAAAGATAGCAATTGTGAAAGATGGTGTGCCGATGGGGCATATTGTCATTGCAGCTCATCCGTCAAATGCGGAGAAATTTGCAGCTAATCAGCTGCAGGAATATATATACAAAATGAGCGGTGCGAGATTGCTCATATTGTCGTACAATAATGCTAATATAAAGGATAGGATCGCTATCGTAGTAGGTAGGCATCCCGCTGCGAAGCCGATAATTGCGGAATTGGATCGTAGATATCCCGATAAATATGATGCGATTGCGGTCGTCGGTAGGGGGAAGAATCTTTTTCTCGTGGGGCGGCATAACACAGGTACTGTCTGGGCGAGTTGGGATTGGTTAGAGTCGTTGGGAGTGCGTTGGTTGTTTCCGGGAAAGTTAGGCGAGTATGTGCCTAAAGTTAAAGATATCTATATTCCGTTATCGTCGAAATATGATGCTCCGCGGCTTGACTATCGTGGTCCGTGTGGCGGTGATGTGTTAGAGCTTAAAGATAAAAACGCTTCGTTCGAAAAGAGAAAAACGATAGCTACCAATTTATTTTTGATGCGAATGCGGAGAAATTACGCTTTTGTCGGATTAAGGCCAGGGGTTAAATACGACCCTCGATGGGATTGGGTGCGTAAAGACCGTCCTTATTATATTGACGGTGGACATACATATAGCGTGTTTCTGCCAGCATCAAGATATTACAAACAACACCCCGAGTGGTTTAGGATGTTCAAAGGTAAAAGGCAGCAGGGATTAAACGCTCAGGTCTGCTATACGAATGAGCAGGCAGCTGAGGAGTTCGCCAAGAATATACTCGTTCGTGCAAAATTTAATATCGAAAAGTGTGGTATTCCAGCCAGCAGGATTCTTTTAGTGGTTTCGCCTAACGATAGAAGGCCTGCCCGTTGTGAATGTCCGAAATGTAGTAAGCTGCTCGACAAAAATAAATCCGCATCGTCGCAGGTGGTTTTCTTTGCGAATAGAGTAGCTAAAATCGTAAAGAAGGTATATCCCGATGTGCGAGTAGCATTCTATGCCTATGATGATTATTCCTTTCCGCCCGAACACGTTAAGCCAATCAAGGGCGTTTGTCCGCGAGTTGCGTTTTGGGTTTGGGATGGTTCGTTCGGAGCGAATCACGCTAAGCCTATGTTCAGTCAAGCGAATCATAAATATCGTGATGCATTCATCGGCTGGTCTAAGATGAGCGAGTATATTTTCTCGCGTGTATACTACGGACATTATCATTGGTTTACCCCTTGGCCTAAGATTACGCAGATGTCATACGATATTAAAACGATGGCTAAGCAGATACCGAATTTCAAGGGTATGTGGAGCGAGTCGTATTTCCATTGGGGCACGCAGGTATTGAACTTTTATGTCTATTCCAAATTGATGTGGAATTCGAATATCGATGTTAATAAGGTAATTGACGATTATTGCCAAAAGGCTTTTGGGCCGGCTGGTCCTGCGATTCGTAAATACTTCGGCATTTTACAAAAGCGAATGGATAGTATTGATTATGTGTGTGGTTATACCGTAGAAATATCCAAGTTATTAACGCCTACGGTTATTAAAAAATGCGATATGTGTATTGATAAAGCGGAGCAATATCTCGATAAGATGGATGATGCGGGGATGAAATGGCGGACAGAGCTGGTGATACAAGCTTGGCGTGCCAGTGCGAAATTCGGTCGTGCGGTAGATTTGTTTGTCAATCGTCATCCGAAACCAAGCGACCGTCAGCGTGTTGTCGAGTATTGCAAGGAAGTTGACGAATTTTCGAAAACGAAATTGGGACGATGGGCGTTTTATAGGAATATTGCGAGGGGTTCGATTCGCAGAATAGAAAAGCCACTTGAGTTGGATTTGTTCGCTTTACCTAAGGGCAAGCACAAATGGAGCGACGGATTTCACTTGGGCGGAGCAATTAAATTTTACGCTTCATATAGCGGTTTTCATTGCGGTATGTGGGGCTATACATTAAAAAGCGGCGAAAAGGGAGTGATGATGTTGCCTATAAAAGCTGAAGACGGTGCGAAGATAACATTTGCGAAGATATATTGGGGTTTTGACCCGGGAGATTTCTTTAAAGCTAAGTTGATATTGATTGATGCGGATAAACATGAACACATTATCGCAGACAATCTCGTTGCTATAAGAAAGTCGGTGGTTGTACCTAAAGAGTTTCTCGAAAAAAATAATTTGCGTTTCAAGCTGATAGTGGAAAACCCAGCTAAAAGCGGAGGAACGGTTTATCTGACAAACGCTTCATTGGAGGTTACTGTCGATTAAGCTCGAGTCTGATAAAGTATGAAAAGTATGAAAGGAAAAACGAATGGAATGCACAGGCATACTTGAATCGTTAGCTGTGATGAGTTTTTTGGTTATGGTTGTACTGCAGAGCATCAGCTTTGCGGATAATACGGGATTGTGGTTTAGCACAAAGACCGTCGAAGATTCGGATATAACCGTTTCGCCTGCTATTCCTGTCGAGGGTGAACAGGCGGAAATAATCTTTCGCATACATAATAGCGAAAAAACATCTTCGCCTGAAAGTAATCTCGAGTGCTACTGTAACGGAGAATTGATAGGCCAAAAGAAAATATCCAAGCTAAAAGCAAATTCGGAAGAAGTAGTGTCTTTTCCTTGGCAGCCTGTACACAATGGTATTTACAAAATAACCGGTAAACTTAGCATCGGCGGAAAGCAGATAGCGAAAGCCAATTATGAAGTAGCGGTGGTAGCGAAGAAACTTTATCTCGGCTGGTGCGACGGTTCATATCACAAATCCGCTAAAAAATTGTTAGGCTATTGCAAATGGATAAATTTGCTTACGCAGGTTAAAAATCCCAATGATATTAAATATTGGAAACGGCGAGGTGCAATGCTACTGTTGGAAAGAAAGGGTGAGTTGGAAATACTAAAAAAAGAAGGTGTTAAATATTGGTTATCTGCTGCGGATGATAAGCGTTATGACGGGTTAGCGATAAATGAGTTTAATATGGATTATTTCGGTGAGATAGATCAGCAGATATTCAAATATGTGGATGAATTCAAAAAATGGAAGGAAAAACACCCCGATTATTTTGTAGCAGCTTGGCATTCGGGTCCGTTGCAGGAAGAATTTTGTAAGCGTTATCGTGGTTTCGCCGATTTGGTGATGATTGAGACTTACACTAATTATTTCAGAGGCCGATTCAAAGAGCGATGTGATTATCGGTATATCGATGAACGAATAGATATGGCCAGAAAAATGGATTGGCTTGACAAAGCGATAATGTCTCCGTGCACAACGGTAGCGTATGGCGGGGTTACTCCTGATGATTTGGAATCGCAAATAAGATATATAAGGCAAAGGGCACCGGAAATGCCCGGGCTTATTTACTATTGTGGTCGATGCACTCCTCCGCCTCTGAAAAAATTCGCTGACAAGCTGCTGTTCAAATATTTCATCAAGCCTGTAATTACTTTTTGGCCTGAAAATGATGTTAGGCTGTCGGATTATCGGATAGCTAAAGGTGAGAAGGTAGAAATAATCACGACTCTGCATAATATAGGCGGCATTGATTCGGGCAAGGTTACGGTTAATATATACGCTCAACGAATATCCGACGGTAAGCGAGAGAAAATCAAAACGTTGACAATCGATAGCTTAAAAGCGGGGGATGTTAAACTTGAGCGTTGGCCCGCAAAGGATATAGAGCCTTACGTCGCTTTTCCGGGATTAAGGAAAAAGGGAACGGAATTTACCAATCCCGCTATACCCGCCAAGACGGTATTGAAAGCAGAATGGAAACCGTCGCAGATAGGGACGTATAAGATAGAGGTTGAAATTGTCCCCGCTGAAGACGAATGCCTGAATCCCCTTGGCAGTAAGTTTTTATATGTATATAATTCACGTTGAACAGTTAATTCTTGTTCCGAGATAGGAGATGTTTGATGGATACCTTTACGCTGAAAAATGGAAAAGTTGTGTCTTACCGAAAGTTGCAAAAAGGAGATGAGCAGGCACTCGCACGTTTCAACGATGAGCTATCGGAACAATCGCGAAATTTGTTTACACCACATAGATATGATGCTGATACGCTTGCTAAAGTCGTCGAGCGTGCGGAAAAGGGTAACGACCTTGTCTATGTAGCTCTCGATGGCGATAGGGTAATAGCGTACTTTTTCCTCTGGTGGTATGATAGTCCCTTTCCGGTTCTCGGGATAGGCGTGTTGGATGAATATCACGGACAGGGATTGGGCAGGCAGATTATGGAAAAATTGATAGAAGATGCAAAAGCTGCCAATTGTGATGCAATCGAATTGACCACCGCACTCGACAATAAACCCGCCTATGCCCTTTACGAGAAGGTCGGATTCAAATGCCTCGGACAGGTGGATAATATAGCGGGCGATGGTAGAGTCATAAAGGAATGGCATATGTATTATCCGATCAAGCCGAATGTGGTTCCGCCGCCACGAAAACATTGTTCGCCCGTATAAGCACAAAAATAGTCCTGCAGACTGTATTATAATTCCTTGCTATTTTTGTTGCAGATAAATGTATAACCAGCTATATTTATCCCAAAACGAATATTTTGGCAGATATAATCTCAAAACACTTTTATGCTAATAGAGGAGGGCTGACCGATGAAGATGAAAGTATTGCGTTATCCCAAACCGTATCAAGCGGAAATCGTCGAAGCTGATCTGCCTGCGATTGGTAAACATCAAGCGTTAGCAAAGACGATAGTTTCCAATGTAAGTGCAGGAACGGAGATGGCATTTTATCGCGGAACAGCACCTCAGCTTAACAGCAGGATTCGCCCCGATGGCCTATGGGAAGATGCCCCCGATAATATTACCTATCCGATGCAATCAGACGGAGCTGGTGTATGGTGGATGGGATATGCAGCTGTCAGCGAAGTCGTCGAAGTCGGTAGCGATGTAAACGACCTTAAAATTGGCGATATTGTCTTTACTTATGGCCCTCATAAGGAATATCAGATAATAGAAGGCGGATATTTCAAAGTGCCAGCTAAGCTCAAGCCCGAACAGGCGAGCTTTACCGCTCTTACCGATATTGTGTTCAATGGAATATTGGATTCAGCTATCAAATTGATGGACAATGTGGTAATAATCGGAATGGGCACGCTTGGGCAGTTAGCACTGCAGATGAGCAAACTTTCCGGTGCGTTTGTAATCGCAGCGGACTTTATTGACAGAAGATTACAGTTGGCTTCCAAATTGGGAGCTGATGAGACGATCAATCCGAAAGCTGAGGGCGATTTGGCGAAAAGTGTCATAAAGATATTGGGCGAACGTGCCGATTTGGTAATCGAGGTAACGGGAAATTCGAAGGCATTAGCTGATGCTGTTCGATGTGTTCGTAATGACGGACAGGTTACGGTGCTTTCGTTCTATCAATCGCCGCCTGATAACTTTCAGCCCGGCAGAGAATTTCATCACAATCGTATCATCATTCGGTCATCACATACGGGTGAAGTAAATCCCGCATTAAGAAATCAATATGATAACAAAGCAAAACGCACGTACAAAGCAATGCAGCTGATAAGTAGGCTTGACGTTGACTCGTTAATTTCGCATAGATGTAAATTCGACGATTATCCGAAAATGCTCGAGACAATAGATAAAAATCCGTCTGAATGCCAATCGGTAATAATAGAGTATTAGATGAATATTAGAGGAGTAATTTTATGGGGCTGAAATTTTCCGCACATTTGGATACATTACTTACGGATCTATCGGTGGCAGATAGGATAGCGAAATTCGCAGAGATTGGCTTTCCCGCTTTTGAACTGTGGTGCTGGTGGGATTATGATCTCGATGAGCTATCAAAGTCAGCGAAAGAAAACAATATCTCGATAGCAGCTATTTGTACGAAATTCGTATCACTTACCGATGCGAATTGTCGTAATGAATATCTCGCTGGTTTGAAAGAGACGATATCAGCTTGTAAGCAGCTTGATTGTAAGGTGATAATTTCTCAGGTTGGCAATGAGCTTGCCGGTGTTTCTCGCGAGCAGCAAAAGCAGAGCATAATAGCGGGATTGAAAGAGTCTGCCAAACTGCTTGACTCCACCGGTATTACTCTTACAATCGAGCCGTTAAATCTGCTCGTTGACCATGCGGGATATTTCCTTTCGCGCAGTGATGAAGCTGCTGAGATAATAGAAGCTGTCGGCAGCAAATCGATAAAGATGCTTTTCGATGTCTATCATCAGCAGATAACCGAAGGAAATTTAATTCCTAATATTCGTAAGTATATCTCGCTAATAGGCCATTTTCATATAGCTGACCATCCGGGCAGAGCTTGGCCCGGAACGGGTGAGATAAATTATAAAAATGTGTTAGCTGCTATTGACGATACGGGCTATGACGGTTATATCGGTTTGGAATTTCTGTTTCGTCCGTTAATCGTGCCGGGCGGCGCGAAAAGAGGAGACATTAAAGAGAGGAAAATTTCAATCGATAGGCAAATCGAAATTCTGAAAGACTTTGTCAAAGCATATTGCGATGGCAGTTGAATGGGTTGCAATTAATGATGTAATTTGGTATAAGTAGTTGTATGGCATAGGTTATGTGGAATAAAG
This sequence comes from Phycisphaerae bacterium, assembly GCA_015486815.1. GTDB lineage: Bacteria > Planctomycetota > Phycisphaerae > JAAYCJ01 > JAAYCJ01 > S014-18. The sequence goes on from WFQY01000212.1 coordinate 7,526, forward strand.
TGGGTTTGGTTGCTAATTATAATGAGTTTTAATTGCAGGAGGGAGAAGATGAAAGGGTCGGTGTCTCACTTTTTTGTATCGGTTGTTTTCTCGTCAGCAGTTATTTTCGTTTGCTCGGTTTCCGCTTACGGTGGAGATATGTTTACCCATTGGCAGGTAGCATTGGGTAATTGGTCAAATTCCGATAACTGGGATGGTGGTGAACCAACAGGAAGTTATACGTATATCGAGAACGGTGGAACAGCAGAGATAACATTAAATGGCGAGCATCCGCACGAACTACATATGTCTAATGATTCGACGATAAGAATGTATTCCGGAAGCCTATCGGTAGATGATAAGGAATATATAGGTAAAATGACGGTTAGTCGGTTTATCCAGTCGGGCGGTACTCATACCGTTCACCATAATTTTACGCTTGGATACGGAACAAATGGAAATGGAATATATGAATTATCAGGCGGGGAACTTCGAACTATGTATGCGTGGATTGGCTTTAGTAGTGGCATAGGTGAGTTTACGCATAGCGGGGGAACACATACAATAGACGGTGAATTTATTCTCGGATATAGTGCCGACGGAACGTATGAGCTGAGCGGAACGGGGGTGCTCGATGCAAGAAACGTAAACGAATATATCGGAAAATACGAAACAGGGGAGTTTACACAAAACGGTGGAACAAATCAGGCAGATCATCTTACAATTACATCCAAAGGAATTTATAGGCACAACGACGGTGTAGTCAGCGTTAAATGTCTTTCGATTGAGAATGGCGGGAACGATTATTATAAAGGTGGTTCGCTTACGATTGATGCCGGTTTGGATGTAAAGGGGACGCTCGATCTCGGTAATAGTAATGTTGCAATCACGTGCAATAGTGCAATCGTAGATTTGTCGGGCGGTAATATCGTAAATGCTGGTAATGGTAGTTTAAATGTTGGTGCAAATTCATTGACGATTTATGATGCTGGTGCTCGTCCGGAAAGTCTGTTCGGGTCATATACAACTCAGGGGATGATGCACGAGAAGGGAACAACGCTTGTCGTTGGTCAGACGGAGGGATTTTCGGGTGCAGGTGAAATAGAAGATTTTGTAGATTGTGCGGGAACTATAGAGTCAGCGACTGGCGAGGGTATCAATCTTGAAAATGGTTTATTGGTTCGAAGCACCGGACAGTTAAATCTCGGTAGCGGAACTCTAACAGTAAAAGCTGATGGAAGTAGCCTAAATGGCGGCCAATTGTCAGCAGCTACCGAATTGATAGGTCAGGCTGCGACAGTAGCATTTGAGCAGACGGGAGATTCGTCAAACAACACAGCTGACGAAATCTATCTCGGTTCGAGAGCATTAAATGGTGAACCCGCAGGCAACGGAACTTATACGTTAAGCGGTGGAAGTATTACCGCTAATACAGCTGAGTATGTCGGATACTTTTCTTCCGGTACGTTTAATCAAGTTGGTAACGATACGGTTAATACGGTGGAGAGCCTATATCTCGGTTATGATCTTGAGGGAGACGGAACATATACGTTAAGTGGCGGTAGGGTAGCTGCTAATGATGAATATGTTGGTTTTTATGCAAAGGGTACATTTACTCAGCAAGCTGGCACGACTAATAATGTTTCGGGTGTTTTATATGTTGGATACGGATATGCTCAGTCGGATGGTGTTTACAATATGAACGGTGGCAGTCTATCCGCAGATCAAGAAAATGTCGGTAGAAACGGTACGGGACGATTTACTCAATATAGCGGAGTAAATCAAACTAACAGGCTTACCGTTGGTGATACGTCAAATGGTACCGGTAAATATGAGTTAAAAGCAGGCTCGCTGATTGTAAATGATCGTGAATTTATCGGTGGAAACGATGGTGTAGGGACGATGACGCACACCGGCGGAACACATCAAGTAAATTTAGCTTATTTGGGATTTTTAAATAATAGTACCGGCACATACGAGCTTAGCGGTACTGGTGAAGTAAATGCGAATATGGTGTATGTCGGTTATCACGGTACGGGCACATTTATTCAGGAGGCGGGGACGGTAAATATAGAGAGATTGATGTATATTGGTTATTGGGCTGATTCAAACGGAACATACAGATTAGCTGGCGGAAGTTTTTCCGTCGGTGAGCTGTACGTCAGTCGAGAAGGCCACGGAGTATTTAGTATCGAAGATTCGTCTGCCGATGTTATGGTTACGGAGAAATTGAGTTTCGGTGCCGATAGTGAATTTACCGCTGCTGACGGTTCGCGTATTCATATGACCGGCTCGATATTCGAGAACGAGAGTACCGACTCCGGTGCGTTAGCTGGTTTGCAAAATCTGGAGATGATTTTCGAAGGTGGCGATGAGGATGTCGATACATTCGAGGTTGCAGGCAAAGATCTCGGAAATGTTTATCCTGACGGATGGACAGATAATTTTGTTTTGGATACACTGACGCTCGGCGGAGACGATGTCGGCAAGCTGATATTAACAGATATCTTTGACAATAATCCGAACTGGACAGGTCAGGAAGCATTATACGTGGTTAACCTTAATATCGGGCCAGGTTCATATCTGGATCTTAACGGTTTAAATCTATATTACCTTAATAGTTCTATAGACCCGAGTGCAACTATCGTTTACAATGGTGGAATGCTTATTCCTGAGCCGATGATGGTTTCGTTGGTAACTATCGGGCTGATTGGTTTGGTATTCCGTCGCAAACGAACAGATAGCGTATAGCTATCGTTAGGATAAAAGAATGTTAATAGCGGAATTGAAAAAACGCCCGATGATCGGGTTTTGCCTAATGTATCCAGCTGCTGGCATTGTCGAGCGGGTCGGAGCGGACTGGGATTGGATATGGATCGATGCTCAGCATGGTCAGCTTGATTATAAAGATGTGCTCGAAGCTGTCCGCACTTGTAATTTGATAAAACGTCCGTCTGTTGTTCGTGTACCTGATCACAGCCCGGGCAATATTGGTAAATATCTCGATACGGGTGCCGACGCCATTATGGTGCCGATGGTAAATTCTGCTGACGAAGCACGTGCGATAGTCTGGGCAGCTAAGTTTCCACCGATGGGGATGCGATCTTATGGCGGCAGACGTGTAATCGATTTATGGGGCAGAAAGTACGCAAACGCTGATCACCCTCAGCCAATGCTCATCTGCCAAATAGAAACGCATCAAGCTATGGAAAATGCAGAGGAAATTATCAAGGTTGATGGTGTCGATATGATTTTCTTCGGGCCTGACGATATGGCGATGCAGGACGGATTGAAAATGGAACAGAAAAGACCCGATGGCTATTTTTCCGCACAGTTAGAAAAGATTGCAAAGCTGACGAAAAAATATGGTAAGCTTGCAGGAAGTGTTTTCGTAAATCCCGATGATGTGAAATATGCGATAGAGCTGGGGTATCGTTTGATATTGTCGAGTGCGGATGTCGTTTTGTTAGCAAAGGGTTCCAAAGAGGCAAGCACAGCTATTCGAGCGGTAGTCGATACTTCTCGCAACAATTCAACAGACCAACAAGGTGGTATATATTAACGTGGCATACATTAACATAGATTAAACGGTAGCCTGAAGAACGTTGCGCATTATTTTTAGCTAATTATTTTTGATAAACGGAGAGGGGGGGATTCGAACCCCCGGTACCCGATAATGGGTACAACGGTTTTCGAAACCGTCTCCTTAAGCCACTCGGACACCTCTCCAAATATTTATTTTATAATAGGTTAAAAAATCCGCTAAAATTTTTCTTTTTCCCAAACTACAACCTTGACTACAACCAAATTGGTCTGTATACTATACATATGCGAATATAACACGTTATTGTCAAGGGCATATTTCATGACACAATTAAACTCCAAA
>WFQY01000213.1 GCA_015486815.1 Phycisphaerae bacterium
CTCATACGCCTTCGGTGCTACTCGCGGAATTTTCTTATCTTTTAGTTGCATTTTTTCGTCTCCTACTATTTACGTTTAGTGATTTTTGTATGTGTGAATGCATAAGTTTCATAGCTTTGATGGAATGTCGATTTTTAATCGCATCGTAGATTTTCCGATGCTCAGCATTTGAGCGTTTCGCATTGGTATTTTCGAAAGCTGAACTGCCACAGGTCTTTCGGATATTTGCGATGATAAGTCTGTTGAAAATCATCATTACCGGATTGTGCATCGCTTCTAATATCGCTAAATGAAATCTCAGTTCTTCTTCGGCATCGTTTTGTTTCAGTTTCGCCTTTTCCTCTAATTCTTCGAGCGCGGTGAGGATTTTGAGCAGGTCCTTGTTTGTTCGGCATTTGGCAGCTTCGTATGCAGAAGTCGCTTCTATTGATGCCCTCGCACGAATCATATCCTCAAGCTCGTAGCCTGCGAATTCCAAATACCATCGAAACGGACTTTCAAGTCTCTCAGCTGACGGATTGGCAATGATAGTGCCAGCTTTGCTTTGCGTTCGGATAATACCCTGATGCTCGAGCACGCTTAATGCTTCGCGCAAAACGCGAGGCCCTATTCCGAGCATCTCCGATAGTTCATCTCTTACGGGTAGTTTATCTCCCGGCTTGAGATTTGATTTTTGAATAAAACGAAATACCTGCTCAACAGGGGCGTCGGTTTCGCTTGTGATATTGTCCACAATATTATTCATGTCAACTATAATATAATTAATGTCATCAAAAGTCAATGCTTTTTTCTTGATATTTTTATGTCTTGCACTTATGCTATTCGCAAAGTTTAACGGGAGAATAGCAATGAAAACAACACGCCGTCAATTCCTGAAAGAATCCGCCAAATTAATCGCATCCGGAATAGTAGGAGCTACTCTACTCGACAAAATCACACAGGCTGACCAAAAAGATAAAGATATAAATCTCGCATCGAAGAGGGGCAGAGTCAAATTGCGTCAGCTCGGCAGAACGGGTATGAAAGTTTCCGTTATAAGTGTTGGCACCGCTTCTACCAATGAGAATGTTATAAGATATGCGATTCGGCGGGGGATAAATTTTATTCATACGTCAATTGGCTATTCCGGTGGCAGGTCGATAAGAGCGGTAGGGCGAGCTATCAAAGGACATCGCAAAAAACTCTTTCTCGGCTTAAAGGTTACGTGGAGCTGGGATTCGGACGATGCTCTTAACAGAGCTTTGAAAATTCTTGGTACCGACTATGTGGATATTCTATTTTTCAATATTCACAATAACCCCGACCGTGTAGCGTCGCCTAAAGCGAAGGCGGCATTTGACAGATGGAAAAAACAAGGCAAGGTAAAATTTATGGGGCTTACCACACACGGTGGGATGATTGAATGTATGAATAGCGCATTGCAGACCGATTGGTATGACTGTTTAATGCCGACCTATCGTCTGGAAAGTCGCGAAGATTATCTCGAAATATTCGAAAAATGTAAAAAGCAGAAAGTCGGATTTGTCGCGATGAAAACGGGCATCTCGCCCGATGACCCTGACAAAACCGCAGCTATTCTCAAAGATAAACAGATAACTACGATATGCAGAACGATGCGTTCGATGAACGATGTGAAACAATACATCGCTGCCAGCAATCGTAGGGTAGGTCAAGTGCGTCTGAAGCGGACAAACGAGTTAGCTAAACTTTCAGCTCTCGGACGATGTGCAATGTGCGGTGCGTGTACGATGAGTTGCCCGAATGATCTTGCGGTAAATGATATCGTAAGATGTATAGATTATTACGTTGATACGATGAAGGATATAAATATAGCTCGCGAAAACTACGCTGATATTCCGTCGAGCCAAAATGCGCAGATGTGCGAAAATTGCGGGCAGTGCGAATCTGTCTGTCCGAATGATGTACCGATAAGACACTATATCTCAAGAGCAGGGAGAATGTTCGCTTGAGTGGTAAAAGGCAAATACCAGCTTCCGAGAGATTGATTTGCTTTCTGCTTTTGTTAGCTCTTTTCGTGATGGTGTTTTTTATGCTGATTGTACCCGCTATTTTTTTCTCGCAGGTTGAGCAAATCGAAACTAAAAAAGCAGGCTATGCTTTACCGGCGGACGCAAAATTGGTAATAGATTGGCAGAGTTATCCAGCTGACAGAATATACGAGAAAATCGACGGGCGAGTAACGCTGTTTAAGGAGTATGGCGTTAAGAAGCTCGATTTTGCAAGTGTAAAGCTCGGAAAATATAACTTCGATATTTATATCTATACAATGAATTCTCCCGATTCCGCACTTGGCGTATATCTCGCTGAACAGCCCGAAAGCAGCGTTCCTACGAATGTCGAAAGCAGCACTCCTGCGAATATAGCGACGATTGCCGATTATACCGATACGCTTGTCAGACTCGTCAAAGGCAATATCTATCTTACGATAGCTGGGCTCGAGAAGAAAACGGATATAACATCAGCGATAAAACTCGCACGGACACTTTCCGAATCTTTCCCTCAACCGAAAGCTACATCAGCTATTCTCAAATTACTGCCAAAGCGAGGCAGAGTTAAAGCTACGCTAAGCTGGAATAAGCAGGAAACTTTTGGCTTGCAGTCTTTGCAAGACACACTATCCGCTGACTATAAAATCGCTAGCTTACGATTTACGTATTTTGTCAAAAAATTATCCGACCACGACAAAAACATTTTGCGAAAGGTATCGAGTGAGCTTAAAGAATTTGACGCTGACAATCTGAAAACGTCAGCTAAAATGCTATCTGCCGATTTGTTCGATAAACATTTGCTGATTGTCCGAAAGGATCGATTTCTCATTGGTATTTATGGTAAAATGC
>WFQY01000214.1 GCA_015486815.1 Phycisphaerae bacterium
ATATAGAAACGAGAAGATATCCCGCCATATTTTTGTATTCAATTGTAGGATTGGTTTGTTTGACGTGTACGATGGGTTCGGGAGGGTTAATCGCAGACGGTAAGGGTAAAATTCTCTTGCTTCGGTTTCCATATAAGACGCACGCTAAACAGCCAGAGAGAGTTATCTACCCGACAAAGGGAAATATCGATAATTGCAAAGGTACGATTGAGTTGTGGGTAAAAACAGGGGCAAATATCAATAGCGTTAAAACTAATCAGCAGCTTGTGCGAGTCGAATACGATAAATCGAATGTATTTGAGCTATACTTCAATGCAACAGAACGAGCATTTATTTTTTTCGTTAAAGATACTGATACTCCGTGTTCCAATAGTAATAGAGTCGGTTACAGGGTATTTCTGGTCGGGCCTAAAATCGATTGGAAAGAAAATGAAGATCATCATATAGCAATTACTTGGACGCCTGTGTCAGAGCGGCTCTATATAGACGGCCAATTGGTTAGACAATCTTTTTTCAGAGGCTGTCTCGATGTTGCATCCGAAGCTGAAGGTAAAATCATTGTCGCAGGCAATGGAACATTTCCAGTAAAAGCTATTAGAATATGGAATATTCCCCGTTTTCCGCGAAGGATATCGCATCAACCTACGCGTGCGGATGCTAACCCTGCTATATATCCGAAGCCTAAGCCAATTAAAAATTCAGATGAGTATAAACGAATAGATGGTGATGATATAACTCTGTATATCGACAAACAGACAGCAATGCCTATCGGGTTAGTGCATAAAAAAACCGGCAGGCAATGGTTTGTAAGAGCAGGAAATATTTCCGTTAAGATTAAAAACGCTGATAAAGCAAAAGGGATAATTACAAAAAAAGTATTTTGGAACTCGGATAACAAACAAGTAACCTTTAATTGTCAGCTAACTAACAAATCATCGAAAGATGTTTGGCTTGACGTAATATTAAAGCTGCCTTGTTTAACGGATGAGTTGATGGCGTTTATTCCGGCAGATGACGGGATATTCAAGGTCTCAGTAGGTAGGGTTAATTATGATTACATTCAAGGTGCTTATGAAAAGTATGGAACAGCGTTGCCTTTAATCTGTCTATATAATGAGAAGCGGAACGAAGGTATTACGATAACATCGGGCGAGAATACTTACGAACGTGTAGATTATGATTTGGGTATGCAAGGCTCGCCTAGCGAGCTACAAATAATACATCGTTCACTTTATATTCCTGCGGGAGGTCGAAGGCTTTTACGTTGGTATTTTCTTGCTCATGCCGGTGATTGGCGATGCAGTTTGCGTAAATATACGGAATTATGGCCGGGAATTTTAAGCCCTGTCAGAGGTCCCATATCAAAACGAAAATGGGGAATGATAATAGGCGGCAGTTCAGCGGAAACTTTTCTACGTAAAATGTCGGAGCTTGGAGTAGGTTGGCGTGAGGTATCGCTTTATTTGGGTAAAGGAGCTGAATTCGGTAATTATATTCCCGATGATTTGAAACGTTACCGGTTGGCATTGAATAACTATCGAAAAGCTAACGCAATGATGCAAAAAGTCGGTATTTCACCGATGATGTATATTCAAGTTCGTGAATGCTTTGATATAAAAATGGCTAAGAAAAAATTCAAGGAAAGTATCAAGCGTGATAAAGCGGGACGAATGATTGTCAATGAGTATGGCCCGTTTGGGGTTTCGATGAAAGCGAATACGGGAAGCAATTGGTACAAGCACATTTGTAAGCAAGCGGAAAAAATTCTCGATGTATTTCCGAATGCGGACGGATTGTTCTTTGATAATGCGTGGAGTTTGGAATATGCGGATATTATGTGTGCGGTAGCTAATATCGCACATAGCAGAGGAAAATCTCTCGCATCCAACGGAGCTAATTGGCGGTCGGTCAAATGCAGCGATGCGATAATGGCGGAATCAGCTTGGTATTGTTTGGGCAAGGAACAATATTTGGGACTCGTTAAACCTGTTGTATATGTTCCTATATACGGATATGGATTGGTAAAAGGGAAAGAAAGGGTTCTGCGTGCGCCGGGATTGTTTGAGAATCTATCAAGAGATATAAAGGCATGTTTGGTAGCGGGAGCATTTTATGGCTTTAATTATCGGGGGGTTAAATATTGGCCCGCTGAATCGATTGAGCTAATGAAACGATATGTCAAATTACAGAATATGCTACACGGCAGGCGATGGATATTGAGAGGACATGCATTGCGATTGCCGAAGAACTTGCGGGGAAATATATTTGATATGCTAGACAAAAATATATTGATTACTCTTGCCTGCCCGCAGTCCGATTTAAGGCTTCACACACAGGGTAAGCGAATATCAGGACAAATTGAAATTACCCGCGGTGATTCCGATAGGAAAGTGGTGGCTGTTTTACTGTATGATATTGCTAATCCGAATAAGGCGAGGAAATTACATTTCCGTCAAAAGGGACAAAAGTTGGATATTCAGCTTAGTGATTTTACCGGAGCGGGAATTATAAGAGTTCTTTGCAAAAATATGATTATCGATAATAAGAAACAGCTGAACTTTGGCAGAGAAGATAAACGAAATGATGTTACTACACGAAATGATATTATTGTTGTTAATCCGAAAAAATTCGGGGCAAAGGGAGATGGTATTACGGACGATACGGAGGCATTTAATCGGCTTGACACGTATATAAAGAGCTTGAATTGTCCCGTGAATGTTTATATTCCATCCGGTGTCTTTATGGTAAATCCGTTGAAAACACATATACGTAAAATCGGCGAGGGGAAGCTGCGAAAAAACTGTCTTATACGATTGAGGAAAGATTACAGCAAGGTAACGTGTAACGGAGAAATTAAAGTAATAGCAGGGATTGATTATAGCAGAAATAGGAAGGTAGGAAGTGAATGGTATTGGTCAGCTGTTTTGCTAAGTGCAAATTATTGCACTGTTGACGGTTTGAATTTTTCCGGAAACGGAACCGCCACTTATCGTGGTTATGATCCGCAACGGGTCAATATTCGCTGGCAGGGAGTTGGTGCCTTTGGCATTTTCAAAAACGGCAAAAAGGAATATAATATAGG
>WFQY01000215.1 GCA_015486815.1 Phycisphaerae bacterium
CTATTTTAACATAATCATATAATTATGTCAAGAGAATTTTGGGTTAAAATTGCGAAGACAAGACATTCTTAAGATATGAGAATATGGTTTATATCCAATTGTGATATTCCACATTTGGATAGCAAAGCGAGATGCGGATAAAACTCGCCTACCTCATACAAATTGTGAGCATCACTGCCAAGCGATAGCTTTACACCCGATTCGATACACATACTAACAAAATCCGCTGATGGATAGTTTGTGTGAAAATTAAGCTCCGCTGCTACATTGTTTTGTTTTAGTAGCTTAACCATCGGCTCAAATAGCTCAGGCGGTGTAGGCAGATGTGCTCGTCTGAAGATTCTAAAGGGATGAGCGAGGATTTTAATGCCTGTTTGTAGGATTTTTTTGTTCAGAGTTAAAAAAGCATTTTTTACCTCAGCCGATTCGTAGGTTGGCAGGCTATGTATCGCACCAATCAGAAATCCTGTTCGCGACGCATCTTGATTGCGAATTATAAGCTCGCCAGTCCAATCGCAATCCACTTCCAGCCCGATACATCTTTTGGGGCAATTCGACTTTTCCAGCAATGATAAATATTGCTCTATTCTGAAGTCTTGCGGTTTTGCTGCTTGCATTCCCTGCCGATAAAAAATCCCGTTTGCATAATCCTGACGATTCCAATAAAGATGAGATGAATGCTCGGAAAATCTGACTTCTGCCAGATTGAATGCCCTTGCAAGGATTTGTGCTTTATCCACATCCATATTTTCATTGCAGTATGCGAAATGCGTATGAATATGGTGATCGATAAGCGATAATTCTTTGGGCATAGTAAGTTGATGATTGATTACACTGATTTCACCCGTATTATTATCAATATCAAGCTCAGCGAATCGAAAAGGTTGCTCGCATAACGCCGAGACAGCTAAAAACGCACCAGACTCGGTCTTCAGCAGCTCAAAGCCATCGTGAAAATGTCCGCTTATTGCAAGGTCGATTTTATATCGCTTCATTATATCGATGATTTCATCTGCGTTGGTATAATTATAGGGGCACTCTCTTGTGCCAGGCGGAAATATCGGTACGTGCTGAAGTGCTACGACAAACCCGTCAAACCCATCGTTTCGCACCGCCCGCATCCGATTCAAATTATGCTCTTCCCGAACAGCGTTATAGCCTGGCTGCTCAGGATCGATAAAACAAACAAAACGAACATTACCAACATCAGTTATATCATTAGGCCGATCGAATATTCGATAAAATTCATCTTCCTCGATATCGTGATTGCCATGCAGAATAATATATGGCATATCGAGAATATCCAGAATGCCTTTAATCTTATGATATTGCTCAACCGCATCGAGCGAATCGGGTTCGTTAATTATATCGCCCAATAGTAACACCAAATCGGGTTTGACAAATCTATTTATACGATGGACAGCACGAAGCAGAAGTATATCCGCAATATCGCCTCTGCGTTCGGAATCCGCTGATTGATAGCTGAAATGGATATCAGTTAATACTACAAACTTCATAACGATAAGCCCTTATTCCACAATCACAATCGCACGAGCTGGCACCAAGCAGACAGTTGGCACTTTCAACGGCAGGACTATAAGTTTTGCACGATTGACAGGAATTTTGTCAAGATTGGTTATATTAGCTATGATAGGGATGTTAGCTTTGAATAAATCGACAAACATACCGGTCGGATTTTCAAATCCTCTATCGTATGTTTCAAGATTCGAGCCGAGCAGCTTTACACCTTTTTCGATCATCCACTTTATAGCATTGCGTTCGAAATAACGATTACCATCTTCGCAATGCACCAAAAGCGCATCACCGCTTTGAATAACCTCACCTGCATTTTCTTCAAGCTCTTGATAGGTTATTCCGTCCTTTCCGGAAAGTGTGATAATAGTCGCTGATAGGAAAAAATTTTCTATAGGCACATCAATAGGCTTTATTCCGTCTCTAAACAGATGTGCGCTCGTTTCGAAATACGTATAGCAGTGCGACTTAACCAGTAGATCATAAGCGGCACACTTATAGCCACAATATACAGGCCAATCTTCCTCTTTATGAGGAATAATCCGACCATCTATATTATCCCGAAATGTCTTTGTAATATCGATGTACTGTCTCATATAATATAATCCTGTTAAGTGACAGCCGTTAGCCCTTAGCTTTTGGCTACCAGCTACAAACTAATAGCTGAACATACTGAAAATTGTATATGCTATTGCAATTTATTAGCAAGGAAAAATAATATCGAAACGCATCAACCTTGGAATTCAAATTTTGCGCATCAGGCAATAAAGAGCAAGGAGTTATACTATTATGTCTAAAATCGATTTACGCAAACTTTACGCTGACCCTAACAGAATCGTTATAACAGCACACAGAGGCTTTTCCGGCCGATTTCCCGAAAACACACTGCTTGCTTTCGAAAAAGCGGTTGAGATCGGCGCCGACCTTATCGAATTCGACTTACGTGCTACGAAAGACCTCGTACCTATTGTCCTCCACGACCCGACGCTTGACAGAACAACCGATGGCACAGGCTCGCCTAATCAATATACACTCGCACAAATAAAAAAATTCAACGCTTCATTTTTCCTTCGCACGCCCGACGGAAAAGGCGAAAGATTTCCTGCGCCCCTATATCCCGACGTTACCATTCCCACTTTCGAAGAAGTCCTGCAAACGATGCCCGAATCGATAGGCTTGAATATTCAGGTCTATCAAACCACACCGCCCGAATTTCTCGAAGCAATCTGCAAACTCTATGATGACTATAGCCTGTATAACCGAGGCTATCTTACGATGAGCACTTTTGCCGACGCACAAGCTGTTCGAGAAATAAACGATAAGATAGAGCTTTGTATTCTCGAGAATCAGGATAAGATGGACGAACCTCTATTACACCGGCTGAAAGAATTTGGCTGTGATATAATTCAGCCACACCGCAATTGTGTTACGCCTCAGCTATGTCAGCTAATTCGACGAATGAACTTTCGTGCGAATATGTTTGGCTCTAATACCGACGAAGACAACCGCAGGTTCATTTCGATGGGCATGCAAGGAATCCTAACCGACTTCCCCGACGTTTTGATAAACACAATTAAGACCCTACGTAACGAATAGAAAATTACAAATTAAAAATTACAAATAAACAATTAAAAATTAAAAATGAGCTGCCGCTGAACGTAGGCAGTTGGCGGGAAACTGTAGGGGCAGACCTGTGTGTCTGCCCAAAGGTCAGGGCGAACACATAGGTTCGCCCCTACAGAGTTTTTCATTTAACCCCAACGGGATTTCACTCCGTTCAACATTCAATATTTAACATTCGACATTTAACATTCTTGAATATTGCGTTCTTCGCCCATTTCCCGCAACTCTCATTCTGACATTCTTAAGAATGTTAGAACAAGGAAATTCGCATTGAGACGATGGTTTTATGCCCGTTTAGGACATTCTAACATTCTTAAGAATGTTAGAATGTCCCGAGCATCTTAGCCATCCGCCAAACTTCCGATTAACCAAAAAGCATTTTCACATTCGTAGGGAAGAACCTATGACGTCGCCCAAACATTCCCCGGTCGTTGAGTAGTCCAGCCCCAATGAGGCGGGACGTATCGAAACGACAATCAAAGAAACAATTTTCCTACTCAAACTGCAAAAACAAACCACCATTTACGC
>WFQY01000216.1 GCA_015486815.1 Phycisphaerae bacterium
AGGAGAAAAAACATGAGTATTGTAAAAAACATTTTGATTATCGTGTTAATGGTTTCACCATTCACCACCGCAGCGACACTGTCTGTCGGAAGTGGTCAGACCTATTCAGCAATTGGTGATGCATTCGCTGTCGCAGCAGATGGTGACGTCATCGACATTCACGCGGGCACCTATACATCATTTCCGGATATGGGTAATGTAAGTGATCATAGGGGTATTACCTTCCAACGGCACGGCGAGGACAAGGTAGTTCTCGATTTAAGCAGTCATATCTTTATCCGCTCTAATGAAGATACTACTTTTGATGGTCTGATTATTGATGGCGGAGATATTAGTTATGGTGTTTATCTGCGTGGTTATGATTCATCTCGTATGCCTAACAATATAACGTTCAAGAATATGATATTCTACGGTGTAAACGGCGATGGCATCTACGCCTACAATAATGGAGGCAGTCTTACCATTCAACACCTGAAAGTTGAGAATTGTACGTTCTATGGCAATACTAATGGTATTGACTTTAATCATGGCGTTTCAGCCGACTACATCAAGGACAATCTTTTCGTCAACAACAGTGGATATGGAGTCTATAGCTCAGATACCCTGGCGACTAACGTAACATATTCATCCTTCTACAATAACGGCACCGATGTCAGTGGTACTGTAACGAAGGGTACCGGTACGATAGCTGTTGATCCTGTTTTCGATTCAACGACCCTCTCTGATGCGACGTTTATGTATCTTGACGAGACATCACCGAGTTCGATTACAACAGGTGATTCCGATGGCAGCTATATGGGTGCACGTCCTCAGGTTCCCGAGCCGGCGACGATTGGGTTGCTTTTGACAGGACTTGCAGGTCTGATCCGCCGTCGTTAAACGGAAATTGCCTAACTGTTTGATAAACTGTTATTTATCTTCAGCCAGCTTTGCCCGCTGGCTGAAGACATAGAGGGAGTATAGGCGAAATAGCCGGAGGTAATACAAGATGAATCGAACCCTAACACAAAAAGTCGGTTTCACTTTAATTGAGCTTTTAGTCGTGGTTGCTATCATAGCCGTTCTGGTTGCGATGTTGCTTCCGGCGTTATCGCAGGCGAGGCAATCGGCAAAGATTGTGATCTGCAAAAACAATCTCAGACAAATCGAGCTGGCCTTCTCGATGTACACCAATGAAAACAATGATGTGCTCCCTGCATGGAGAATGAATTGGGGAGACTGGTACTATGTACTGTGGAAAACCCGCCTGGGTCCGAATGGAACGGTCGGGCATTATCTGGATGACCCCGGTGTAGGATTGTGTCCTTCCCGCAATCCGCACTGGTCAACGGAAAGTGACTATCGGTATCGAATGTGGACGACGGGTATCGGACCGAATTACGGAGGACTGCCTGCTACCTACCACGGGCCTGCTATCCGTCTGGGCAAAGAACGGGTTGAACCGCGTATAGGATATCGCTGGTGGGATTCGAACTGGATCGTCGCTGACGAATGGCGGTCGAAAGACGGAGGCATCTGGCACAGTGGAAAGGGTATCAACGTCTTGTGGTACGACGGACATGTAAGCTGGCTCTCTGTCGGAGATCATATCGGTGATGCCCCCCTGCTTGAAAATTATCTGCTCGGTCATTCGATAAGCTTTGGTTTGGAACACGAATAAAATTAACCTGCCGATTTTCTATTTGGGAGTTTTAGTATGTCCAAGAGAAAAATAGTTTCTGTGGTATTGTTATGCCTGTTGTTATCGGTACCTGCAATTTCACACGCAAAAGTTACTCTCGTTCACAACGGTAAACCCAGTGCGATTATTGTCATTCCCGAAGGGTCTGATGCCTCGATTGCTGATGACCTGATTCTATATATCAAAAAATCATCCGGAGCAGAGTTAAAGGTTTTCGCAGAAAATAATCTCCCCGAAAATTCGACGGGCAACAGAATTTATCTGGGTACAACACAATATGCTCGAAAGCAGGGTATTGATTTAAGTCAGACTCGACTGACCGATCAGGGTTTTATTATCTGCACGCCTACTGACGGGACGTTGGTAATAGCAGGTTCTACTCCTTACGCTACGCGGTGGGGAATCACCAGCTTTTTGGAAAATGAACTTGGTATTCGATGGTGCATGCCCGGGGAATTGGGAGTGGTAGTTCCGAAGCACAAAGACATTGTCATCGGGAATATCGATCGGGTAGAGAAACCGTCATTTGAATTACGTGAGTTGTGGGGTTATCGCAACGAGCCTGGCGACCATGGACGGTGGCGAATACAGCTGAAGGATACAGGACCCTGGATATCGCGCATAAGTGTCGGACATGCTTATTACCAATATCTTCCCCCTGAAAAATATTTTAAGAAACATCCGGAATATTTTGCATTATGGGAGGGAAAGCGTAATCCTGCTCAGATTTGCGTCTCGAATCCTGAAGTTCAAAAGCTCTGTATCGAAGGAGTGAAGAAAGTTTTACGAAAGAATCCCCAGCTTGTTTACGCCTCGATGAGTCCCAACGATGGACACGTGTTTTGCCAATGCGAAAAATGTCGAAAACTCGACCGTCCCGGTGGAGATTACGCCAGGCGAACATTATGGCTGGCGAATAAAGTAGCAAGAGAAATTGCAAAAGAGTTTCCGGGTAAAGGCGTAGCATTCTATGCTTATGCCGACCACCATAAATGTCCCGATGATCTGAAGCCCGAAGATAATGTCGCCGTTTTCTTCGCCCGTTGGCTAAGTTGCAGACGGCATCCGTTTACCAGCAGCTGCCCAAAGATGCCCGAACGGGAAGATATTCTCAAATGGAGCAAGATAACGAAGCATATGTATATGCGGGAATATTATAATCGATGGGAAGGCGATGTTATGCCCTGGGTGGGAGTCAGAACCGTAGCGGAGGATCTCAAGTGGTATCACAGTATCGGAATACTTGGGGTTGATGCCGATGGTATGCAGTGCTTTAATGATGGCTATTATCTGAGCTGGTATGTAATTTACAAACTGCTGTGGAACGTCAATCAGGATTGGCGGGAGATCGTCGATGATTATATAACCAACTTTTACGGGACTGCGGCTCCTGCAATGAAAAGATATTATATGCGGCAGATAAACGCGTATGCCGGAATGGATCACAAAAACATCTACACAAAAGATTTATTGTCTAAGCTGGACAGTGATTTAAAGCAAGCGGAAAAATTAGCTGATGATGATTCGATAGTTGCCTGTCGGATAGCGTTATCCCGCCGCTTTTTGGAAGGAACAGAATATTGTGTGGATATTCTTAATCGCGATAAAGATTATCAATCCAAGCCTGCGTGGAAAAAACTGAGATGTATCGCAGGAAAACGTAATGAACTGAAGGCGTTTATTAAAAAATCAAAAAATGAAAATGCAGACCCGCGATGGATACACTGGCTTGAGTATTTTGTGAAGTCAAGGACGAAACATTATGCGGAGTTATACAATTCTTTCTCTGCTGAGGGTACGAGATTTGTTTTCCTCGAAGACTTCATGCAGCCTGATAAACCCAAAGGAATCATGCAGGTTAAGCGAGGAAAGCTCGAGTGGCGGAAAGGATATATTACCGGAGATAATCTGCAGGTCGTCTGGAAAATCCCTCTTAGTACAAAATTCAGTAAAATGAGTGTTCTTGTGTACAGCTACCGTCGGCGAGCTGATTATGCAACATTCGCCAATCGAAGATCTCGTGATGTAGGACCGATGGTATTGAAATTTTCAGCTGACGGAGGTAAGACCTGGACAATAGAAAAAACGCTGAAAATTAGTGGGTGGAAGCACAGTCAAATTGACATCTCATCGATTCTGCCATCTAATCCGAGTGAGCTTGTTATTCTTATGCAGACCCCGCCCCATAGCAGATATGATATTCGCTTGGCAGATCTCAAAGTGATTGGAAGCATATCTGATACTAAAGGCTTGTGAGTTTTTCATAGATATTTTCATTTGGGATCAGTATATTTTTGCCAAGGAATTATTTCACCATGTTTCATCTGAAAGATCAGCTTGGCAAAATAAATATCGTTGCAGGAGAATTTTCTGCGTTTGGCGGCAAATTATCAATTCTCACTCCTCAACGTGTGTTTGCTTTTGAAGAACTCACCCCGCAATATCAGGGGGAA
>WFQY01000217.1 GCA_015486815.1 Phycisphaerae bacterium
CAATTTAACATTTCAATATTGAACTTATAAGTAGTATATAATAATTCAAGAATCTTGTCAAGCAGATTTTTTAAAAGTTTGAATTTTCCGACGAACATTGAACGTATCGAGGCTCAATCACCACTCAACAATTCCGCCAAAGGGCGGATCTTCGTCTCCGCCGATGGGCGGAGGACTTCGACAACAATTCTTCATATTATCAGCATCGCATCGCCGTAGCTGTAAAATCTATATCGCTCATCAATTGCGTACCGATATGCCTTCAATATCAAATCACGCGAGCTGAACGCAAAGACCATCGCTAATAGTGTCGTTTTGGGAAGATGAAAATTCGTTATCATACAATCGACCGCTTTGAATTTATAAGGCGGATATATGAAAATATCCGTCAGACCCGAGCCTGCATTTACAAGACCTCTCTCATCAGCTACCGATTCCAAGACACGAACGGATGTCGTTCCAACTGCAATAATTCGGCCGCCTTTACGACGCTGACGATTTATAAGATCAGCTACTTCGGACGATATCGAATAATATTCGCTGTGCATTTTGTGTTCGGCAATATCTTCTGTTTGTATCGGCTCAAACGTCCCCATCCCGACGTGCAGCGTAATATTAACAAATCGCACCCCCATACCTTCGATTTTTTCCATCAATTCCTTCGTAAAGTGCAAGCCCGCTGTCGGAGCAGCAACCGCGCCCGGCTGACGAGAAAAAACCGTCTGATAGCGAACTCTGTCTTCCTGCCTGTCTTCTCGACGGATATAAGGGGGCAGCGGAACTTTCCCGAACTCATCCAAAAATCGCACCACATTGACAGGCTCACTGAGTTTGATTCGCACCGTCTTTTCGCTCAGCCGATCTACAAATCTAAACCGCACATCACTACCCGCAACACTAAGCTCGACACCCGCCTTCAGTTTCGCTATCCCCTTTATCATCATCTCCCATTCATCGTCAGCTAACTGGCGAACAAACAACCCCTCTACCCGCCCACCGCTTGGCTTACGAAAAAATATGCGAGCAGGCAATACCCGCGCATCGTTAATTACAAGCACATCGTCTTGTCTGAGATATTCCGGCAGCTTATAGAAAAAACTATCCGTCAGCTTTGCGGTTTTTCTGTCAACAACGAGCAATCTCGACCGATCGCGAGGCTCGACGGGCTCCTGAGCGATAAGCTCCGCTGGCAGATAATAATCAAGATCATCTATCCTCATTATGAACGCACCATAACAATATACACTATCACCGAGATGATAAGTCTATATACCGCAAACGGGACAAGCGTCCAACGTGAAAGCAATTTTATAAATGTTTTAACCGCTATCGCTGCGAATATGAACGATACGACAAATCCGACAGCGAAATACGGAATATCACTCGTATGTAAAAACGCTCTGCTTTTATACAAATCATAGAAGGTGGCAGCGAACATAATCGGCACCGCTGCTAAAAACGAATACACCGCTGCCACTTTTCGGTCAAGCCGACACAACATCCCACCCATTATCGTAGATGCCGAGCGCGACATACCCGACCATAAACTGAGACACTGAAACAACCCGACAATCAATGCCTGCTTGCCAGTTAATTCGTCAAGCGTTTTCGTATGGGGAGTGGGTTTGTATTTCTCAACGATGATAATTGCTATCGCTCCGACAGCTAACGCCAAAACTACGCTAACAGGACTAAACAAATATTTCTTGATAATATCGTGCAAAAAAAATCCTGCGATGGAAGCTGGCACCGTCGTCAATATCAGCAGCCAAATACCCCTCAAGCCCGAAAATTTCACCTGCTTATCCTTAGGCGGAAAGAGCAGTCCGATGAACCTATCCCAATAAAGCCAAACCACCGCTAATATCGCACCAAGCTGAATGAACACCTCAAAGCACTTGGCAGCGTCGCCCTTGAAGTTCAGCAGATTACCGACAATTATCAGATGCCCCGTCGATGAGACAGGAACAAACTCGGTCAGCCCTTCAACGATACCCATAATCACAGCAACAACGATAATCCACATAAAAAATCTCCTGAAAAATCACTTTTCATATTGTTCACAAATCGCTTGCATTTGTAAAACGAAATCTGAAACGAATTACACACCTCAATTTACGGCTGCTGAGTGTCCTGTTGGTTTCGGAAAATTACTTCACCGGTCGCTGAGTAATTCGCCGAGGCAAAAAATTCCCCCCTTCGGTCGCTGAGTGTCCCGTCGGTCCCAACGGGATGCCGTTGGCAAACGTATCGAAGCGACGGTACTGAGCCTGCCGAAAACTCCTCACAAATAACACGGAATTCAGGAATGTGCAAAATACAAAAATCCCGTTTGACATGTAGGGGCAGACCTATGTGTCTGCCCAAAATTTAGGGCGGACACGCAGGTCCGCCCCTACG
>WFQY01000218.1 GCA_015486815.1 Phycisphaerae bacterium
AGTAACGGTAGCTCAGAGTACAGCGGAAAAGTACAAATGCGACCTTTTGATATTGGGGATGTTTGCGGAGACCAAACGCCTGCCTGCAGAATATTCAGCTATTGATAAGTCAGCGGGCGGAGTAATAAGCGAGCTTATCAAGCTCGGAGATTTTTCGGGTAAAGCGAATGAAACACTGTTGCTATATCCGAAAGGCAAAATAGCGTGCAAGAGAATATTGATTGTCGGGTTTGGTGATAGAGATAAGTTTGAGCTGAATGTTCTCAGGCAGGCAGCTGGTACGTCAGCTAAGCTGGTTGAGAAAACCGGTTCGGCAAAATGCGGGTGTGCTTTGCATTTGTTGTTAGCGAAAAAGTTTTCCGCAGAGCAAATAGCACAAGCGATTGCGGAAGGAGCAATCACGGGTAGATATGCATATCAGGATTATGTTTCTGAAGCAGATGATAAGAAAAAAGGCATTGGTAAATTGCAGATAGTAATTGTCGATAATTCCGCAAGTATTGTCAAAAAGCTGAGAGCAGGGTGTAATGTTGGCAGTATTATCGGTGAGAGTCAGAATCATACGAGAATGATAGCAAACAAGCCTGGCAATGAAATCAATCCTGCATCGCTAAGTAGGGAAGCTCAAAAGCTTGCACGGAAGGTTGGGCTGAAGTGTCAGGTATTTGATGAACGTCAGTTGGCGAAGATGAAGATGAATGCGATTATCGCTGTTGGTAGTGGTTCTGCGAATAAGCCTCGCTTGGTAGTTTTGACATATCAAGGTAATAGGAGCAAAAAGACTATCGACGCTGCGGTTGTCGGAAAAGCGATTACTTTCGACAGTGGCGGAATATGTATAAAGCCGTCAGCTGGTATGGAGGCGATGAAGTTTGATAAGTCGGGCGGTTGTGCTGTGCTTGGGATTATGAGTGCGGTTGCGAGACTTAAGCTTAAACTCAATGTTGTCGGGTTGATACCGTCAGCGGAGAATCTGCCATCGCAGACAAGTTATCGGCCTGGGGATATTATTCGCACCTATAGCGGCAAAACGGTAGAGGTACAAAACACCGATGCGGAAGGTCGTATGATACTTTCCGATGCCTTGAATTATGTTGCCAAGAAAAAGCCCGGAGCGATAATCGATATGGCGACTCTTACGGGTGCTTGCGTTATAGCGTTGGGCAATCATCATGCGGGTTTGTTTTCGAATGATGAGGGACTTGCGAAACGATTGCTGGAAGCTGGCCAACGAAGCGGTGAGAAGGTTTGGCGGCTGCCTTGCGGTGAGGAATATTTGGAGCAGATGAAGAGCAAGATAGCGGATTTGAAAAATATCGGTGGTAGAGAGGGTGGCCCTTGTACAGCGGCTGCTTTCTTGGGTGAATTCGTAGAGGGATGTCCGTGGGCACATATCGATATTGCTGGAATGGCAGACACTAATGAAGAAAAGCCTTATCGTAGTGTCGGAGCGACGGGCTTTCCGGTGCGTATGATTGTGGAATATCTGCGTGCGATATCAAAATAGTAATTTGTTGCCATTGGCAATATTAACTGCATAATAGAACTATGCAGCCAGTAGATATCAAACGAAAATATAAAATACGATTTGTTAATCCGCGGAGTCCGCTTTCGACTATTACCCTGCCAGAGGTAATAGAGAAAATGACGTTTTCGCGAAAAGCATTGTTTATGCCCCTTAATCTCGCGATATGTGCCGCTCTTGTGCCTGAAAATTGGGACGCTGAAATTATCGATGAGTGCGCAACTGATGAGCCACATCAACCAAAGGCTGACTGTGATATTGTTGCGATTGGTGCGATGACGACGCAAGCACCACGTGCTTATGAGATAGCTGATGGATATCGTAAACTCGGTATAAAAGTATTCTTGGGTGGGATTCATCCTTCCGCATTGCCAGACGAAGCATTGGAACATGCGGATGCAGTAGCGATTGGCGATGCGGAAAGTACGCTGCCTTATATGATAAGTGATTTTGAAAAGGGTGAATTAAAGCAAAAATACAATTGGCGGGATTTTCCGCCTGCTGATATTGCGACGCCTCGCAAGGATTTGCTTAATCCCAAGGATTATCTTGTGTTCAATCCGATTCAGACGACGCGTGGCTGTCCGCACAATTGTTCGTTTTGTACGACGCCTGCTATTTTCGGACGGAAATTCCGTCAGCGGAAAATAGATGATATTATCGAAGAAATTCGTCAAGCGAAGGAGCAATTCGGAACAAACTTTTTTATTTTTTCGGACGATAATTTTGCGGGCAATAGAAAATGGGCGTACGAGCTTTGTCAGTGGATGGTGCCGTTGAAAATCAAATGGGCTTCGCAATGTGATATTTTGATAAGCGAATCGGATAAGCTTTTAGCTGCGATGCGAGATAGTGGCTGCATTGGTTTGATACTCGGACTCGAGAGTCCGAGGCAGAATACATTGTTCGAAGCGGGCAAACGGTTTGTCGATGCGGATAGCTATCTTTGGCGAATAAAGAAAATTTCATCGTATAAGATAAGTCTGTGGGGAGCGTTTATCTTCGGCTTTGACAGTGATGATTGGCGGAGCTGCCGTGATACGTGCCGGTTTGCTCAGCGGGCGGATTTAGCGATGGCGTGTTTTCCGATACTTACGCCTTATCCGGGTACGGAGATGTTCAGGCGTTATGAGTCGCAGGGACGGATTTTGACTCGCGATTGGACGAAATATAACGGAGCAAGTGTCGTATTTGAGCCTAAAAATTTTACGGAAAAGGAGCTTAGGCATGCACAGATGTCGGCATTCTGCGAATTCTATCATCCGCGGTCTGCATTCAGACGATTGAAGATTATACCGTTCAAAAAGCGTGCTTGGTTAGCTAATTTGGCGAGTTTCTTTGGCTTGTGGTTTTACTTTAATAAGAAAAATCGAATTATGCCGAAGTTTTCCGACTTTCGTGATCCTTTTGCACCTGGCTGGTACTATCACGAAGAATCAGATAGACGCCTATAAAGCACAATAAAACTATTAACTGATATGAGCCTATTGCTCGGAGATATGGGCTTGCGGTGGTCAGACAGAGAGCAATGTAAATTACCAGAATGATTTGCAACTTTATTCTTGTGTTTCGTAGGAAGCTATTTTTCTCGACAATAGCCCAGACGATAAGCATCAGGCTTGGAATCAGGATTGTCAGATAATAGCTTAATACGTGCGGGCTGAACCAAATTACTATGGGTGGAGCAAGCCCGAATGCTATCTGCTCGGATGATAATGGTGTTTGTTTGTTCGGTTTGATGGCATAAAGCCATATTAGAAGACTGATGGCGGCGAAGATATACCATATTTTTAAAATGGTGTTTTTGGACAGATTTGCGATATTTACGAAGAAAGGATGATTACGATGGCCAGCGTCTATATGGTGTAAAGTTCTTGCGAGAATATTAGGCCAGGCTTGATTCATATAACTGAGTCGATTGGTGTGCATAATAGTATGCTCAGCTGTTCGGATTTTAACTGCGTGTTCACGCCAGCAATGCCAGCTTGAAGTAAAATCGTGATATCCGAAAATCAGCACGCCGGGAATTATCCCGACGATAAATAAGCAGATGATAGTGATTATCGTTTGTTTCCATTTGCCTCTTATAGCGAAGAAAATCAGCATAAATATCGGAATGAGTTTTATAGCTATACCGCTGGCTAATACCAGACCCGCTAATATTTCATGTCCGTTACGATGTAAAATATAACTGCCTAAAATACTTATCAATACAATGGTTGAAACGTTCCCGACGTTCAAATCGCTGATAAGCCACGGCAGTGAAAGTAAGAATGTAATAGATAAAACGGAAAATGAATTTTGGCTGGCTGACGGTATGATATATTTTAGCGTTAGATAAAAAGCTGATGTGTAGATTATTACCGAAATTAGCCACCAGAGCGTCATTGCATAGACTTTTGGTAGTAAGGCAAATAACAGAAAAAACGGCCTGGCACTTGGCGGATAATAGCCAAGCGATTTTGAGTCGTTAAGTGTGCTTGTTTTGATGGCGTGTTCGGATGCATTGTAAATAGCTCCGAAGTCGCCCTTGTTGTGTGTAGAGCGAACTATATTACTGGTTAATGTTGCAGCGAGAACAAGCAGCACTATGAAAGATATAACAAAGTATTGAATTTTATTTGACGTAGATAAGTTCATTGTATTTTAATGATTGTGCTGATGTTCTGCCGAGTGAGAATGTGCGTCTTTTGATTTTACAAACAACAGCGGAAATATAATATCACTCAGACAGCAAGGAAACCAGACAGCCAAAAATAGAAATACGAGAATAGTGAAATAAGCCAATACGCTTATTGTTTCGCCCTTCGCCATTATTATATGAAATAACGATGCCCACGTACTTATTAAGACGTGCCCTGCATGCGGGAATTTTGTTGTGGGCGCAAAATACGCAATGATTATCCCAGCGATTGCAAGCGGATTTACAAGCCACCACTTTTCGATAAATCCGATATGTGCGTGGCGATGGGGCATCTTCAGCAGAAACTCTCCGAGATACGGAATCACCGAGTCGCTTAACGTTGCTATTCCGACCGAACCTACGTACCCGATGAGCAGCACATATAAGATATTTACCTTTTCCGAGTTGGCTCGTTTGTAGATGCAGTACATAGAAGCTGTTACCAAAGCACTGAGTAATACGTGAGTAGGATGTAAGACATAAAATATCGTTTCGGATGTTTGAGCTGAGAGGTGTTTGAATATCAGCATAAAAATTATACCACTGACTGCACCCGTCAGCGTAAACGGTGCGTGATGTTCGAGTTCGTGAGCAATGTGTTTGAACATAATTTCTTTCTCCGTAATATTGCTTTGCCTTACTACAATAT
>WFQY01000219.1 GCA_015486815.1 Phycisphaerae bacterium
ATACGAGCAAACAGAAATATATTAGTATCCCCGCCAATCCCGGCAGTATAAGCACAACCGATGACAATATTATCATTATCAAACCGAATGATATCGATTGCCTTTCCGCTAATATTAAGATAATCGTAACAACTACGGGCAGTATCGCAGAGACACAAGCAGAATCTACCGCACCTATCAGGGCATTTCCTCCCTTTATCCAAAAAATCGCAAGAATGACATTACATATCAGACCCGTCAGCCACGGCCATAACATCAATCGGGTTTTCTCTATCAGCACAAAATGAATAGCGAGAAACGTAAGCACACTCGCAAGGTAAAAAAACAAAACCATTTGCGGTAGAATTGCCGATATGCCAGCAAATTTGCGAGGGAAGATAAGAGCGAGCGGTTCACGAAGATTTACCAAAATCAGCCCCCCCGCAAGCAAAGCTGATAATATCAATTTCGTATGAAAATCATAAAGCATACTCGCCTGCTTTTTGTCACCTTGCTCCCATCTGACGCAAACCGACGTCATAACGATAACGCTCATAGCGATGCCTACGATAATTATTAGCTGAGATATTAATCTGCCCGCTGCGAATGTATCACCAGCGGAGGCATCGCAGAATTTTGTCAGATACCACAACGAATACATCTGCCAGCTCTGCCAGATAATTCCCGAAATAGCAGCCCAGAATCCGAAACCAATCAGCCTACGCGATAAAAGCGAAACAGAAAGCGCAGGCGATGGTTTTTCGTACTCATCGGCACCGAGCCTTTTTATCAACATCGCACCGAATATCACAGTCGGCACAATCAATGAAAAAATATAGCTCCAGATAACCACTTCCGCATCTCTGCTTATATAAAATACACCTGCAAGAGCGGTTATTAGGAACAAAATCCCGTGAGAAAGCTCAAGCAGCGAAAGCAGCAGAAACATTCGCAATCCCTTGAGGATTGATGCTATCAAAAAGTAAATAGTTATTGCGAAGATCGTAATGAAACTTGCCCTTGCCAAACTCGCTGCTTGCTGAACGGTTATTTGGCTGTTTAAAAAAAAGATATTTCCAAGCGGTTGGGAAAAGATAAATAAAATCAGACAGGCAATAAAGGTAATGCCAAACAGAAGCGCACTAGCCCGTATCAAAAAACGCTTAAGCTGTTTACGTTGATGATACGCAGGAGTATAACGTGTTACCGCTTCATTCAAGCCGAGTGAGACGAGAGGAGCTAATATATTTATTACCTGCAATGCTATTGTAAGCAGGCTGAACTGCCCTGTCTGCCGAGCCAATAGCCAAGCAAGGGCAAATCCGCGGACAAAGCTCGTGCCTCGATAGATAATCGTCGCGGGGATATAAACTCGCATCGATTGTCCTATGCCCGTCGAGCTGAATAATTTCGAGAGCAGTTTGTTATTATTTGCCATAATCTTAATTATCCATATCCGATGTTATAATGACAAGATTTTGTTTGATTTGTCGTATTAACTTTCCTATCGAACTTGCCAAGTTATAGCCAATAATGTAAACTTTACTCCGCAATGCTTCGCAAATTATTACAATACGCAATAGACAATCCGGTAATGGCTAATATTGTTACGCTTGCGTTGGTCGGCTTCGGACTTTATTCCGCTTTTACTATCGTTCGCAACCTTCTGCCGGAAATGCGGCCACGAATGGTAAGTATCGTTACAAAATATCCCGGCGGATCACCCGAAGATATCGAACGAGGCGTTACGGAAAAAATTGAAGACAAAATCGAGGACATCGACGGAATTGACAAGATATACAGCACAACAATCGAAGGTCTTAGCAGTGTACGAGTTGAACTCAAACGCAAAGCTGATATCGACAGAGTGGTAAATGACATTAAAAACGCTGTCGATACGATAGACGATTTTCCCGACGAAGCTAAAGAGCCTATGGTCTCTCGGCTCGATTTGAAATGGAACGTACTCGCCGTCGCTGTTTATGGCGATATGAACGATAAAGAGCTTAAACGCCAAACAGAGCATATAGAAGATGAAATTCACAGAATAATAGGACTAACCGATACGCAGGTTTTTGGCGTTCGCGATGAGCAGATAAATATAGAAATCTCGCAAGCCAAGCTGCAAGCCTATCATTTGGGCTTGCTTGACATTGTTAATGCGGTAAAACAAATCAATCTCGATTTGCCCGGCGGTATGATACGCACCAAAGGAGAAAATCTCTCTGTGCGCACTCTTGGTGAAAGACGCAGAGCGGAGGCTATTCGCAAAATTATCGTTCGCGCAACTCCCGACGGTAAAATGATAACCATAGGCCAACTTGGCAGAGTAGATGACGGTTTTGTCGATAACGATTTGTATGGCAGATTTATGGGCAAGCCCGCTGCCAGCATTATGATTTTTCGTGCGACCGATCAGGATGCTATAAGAATAGCGGAAAAAGTTCGTGCATACTTAGCTGGTAAAATGGGACTGCCACCGCCGAAGCGAAGCTGGCTTTATCAACTTATTGACGATTTGGGTTATCCCTCACAGGTAAAACAAATCTACCGACAAGCTCGAAGACGCCCGTTAAAACCAAATGTAAAATTAGCTGTCTATGACGATGTATCGAAATACGTAAAGGACAGACTTGACCTTCTCAAAAGAAACGGGAAATGGGGGCTGCTGCTTGTATTCCTCTCGCTCTTGATATTTCTTAACCGATGGGTAGCGTTCTGGGTAATGAGTGGGTTACTCCTGAGTATGCTCGGCGCATTGATAATTATAAAACAAATAGGCTTAACGCTCAATTTGGTCAGTATGTTCGGCTTGATAGTATCGTTGGGGCTTTTGGTAGATGACGCCATTGTCATCGGAGAAAGTATATTCAGACGAACAGAGTCGGGAGAAGACCCGAAATTAGCTGCCCTTAACGGAACGCAGGAAGTTGCGGTACCGGTAGTAATAGCGGTGCTTACCACTATTTGTGCTTTTGTTCCTTTGACAATGATAAAAGGTAGAATAGGAGATTTTATCCGCATACTGCCGATAGTCGCAAGTGCAGCCTTGCTTATCAGTCTCGCGGAGGCACTTTTGCTTTTACCTTCGCACCTTGCGGAATTCTTGCCCGGATATTTCAAATCCGCTAACAGACAAAAATCAGAAAAAACAAAATCAAGCATATTCAATATATACGAGAAACTGTTGGAGCCGTATAGTAAACTTCTACAAACGGTAATGCACCACCGATACGTAACTTTCGCTATCGCCCTTTCCGTTTTGACAATATGTGTTTCGTTGCAGGCAGAAGAATAGAGGTGGTAAGCTTTCCAAAAATGGATAGCGACTTTTTCGTAGCATATCTAAAGATGCCTGTCGGAACACCCGCAAAACAGACCGAAGCAGTGTTAAAACGTATCGAAAACATCGTCAAGAAATTGCCCGACGTCAAGCAATATTATACACTAATAGGCGGGCAGATTAGTATGGAAACGCCCGAGCTAAAAACGACTCAACCTTATGTCGGGCAGATACTCGTCGAGCTGATTCCTATGGAAAAGCGTTCACGAACGAGTGAACAAATTCTCAATGCCCTGCGCAAAGAGACATCGCACATCGCAGGCATAGATTCGCTTGAGTTCGAAACTATGGGCGGGCCAGCAGCGGGAGCTGACGTTGCTATCGAAGTTAAAGGTGATAACCTTACCGATATTCTGCCTGCTGTTCAAGACATCAAAGATAGGCTGGCTAAACTTGCAGGTGTATATGATATTCGAGACGACTTCGAAGCGGGTCAGCGGGAAATAAAAGTAAAACTCTTACCATCAGCAAGGACGCTCGGACTTACAACACAATGGGTATCGCAGCAGATTCGCTCCGCATTCTATGGCATCACTGCGAGAACAATTCAGCGAGCAAGCAAATCCGTTGATATTGTCGTTCGATACGACCTAAGCAATCGCAATAAACTCAGTGATATTGAAAAGCTCTGGATAAGCACGCCAACGGGTAAACGCGTACCACTTACGGAAATAGCTGTCCTTTATGAAGGTATAGGCTACGCTGCCATCCGACATACCGACGGTCAGCGTGCGGTTACGATATATGCTTCGGTCGATCCCGCACGTGGCAATCCGGATGAGATTATGGATATGTTCGAATCGCAATATTCGCAGATAGAGCTTATGCACCCGGGAATCAATCTTGCATCGACAGGCAGCAGGCGTGAAAATGCACGCGCTATGAGTTCGATCTGGTCGGGATTTATAATCGCAGTCGTCTTGATTTATGTATTATTAGCGTGTTTGTTCCGTAGCTACATTCAGCCGGTGATTGTGATGATAAGTATTCCGATGGCTTTTATCGGCGTAACTCTCGGGCATCTGATAATGGGATATTCGATAACGCTACTCTCGCAAATCGGATATGTCGCCTTGGCAGGTATTGCTGTCAATGATGCGCTGATACTTGTCGATTATGCAAATAGGAAAATGCGTGCAGGTACGGACAGATTCGATGCGTTATATCAGGCAGGTATGCGCCGACTTAGGCCGATCTTGCTGACCTCTCTGACGACAATACTCGGATTAGCACCGCTGATGGCGGAGCGTTCGTTCCAAGCGAGATTTCTAATACCAATGGCGATAAGCATCACTTTCGGATTGGCGATAGCGACTCTCTTAAATCTGCTGCTCGTGCCTGCATTATATCTGATTTTCGAAGACATAAAGGTAATCGGAAGAAAAATATGGTAAAATCAGATAGGACGTTTCCGTCGGGCGAATATTATCACGATTAATGTTCCTATTATTATTCCACTTGCATCCGCAATCCAATCGCCGAGGCTGCACGTCCTATTAAAGAATGGTTGAGTCCACTCGTCGAGCATACCAACTATCATCAGTGCTATAATAAAACCGATGAGATATTTTCGTTCGGACGATTTATATAAAAGGGCAAAAAATAATAAAATCGCTCCGAAGCAATAAGCTAAAAAGTGAATTGTCTTATCTTTTCCCGGTATATCGGGTAGTGGCCCGAGCCGGGGAATATGCGTAAGCGTTAATAAAATCGCCCAATATATCCCAGCTAATATTTTTATAGTAATATTCCATCGCATAATCATTTATTTCATATCGGAAAATTTTTTATTTGACAAAAAAGAATTTTGTGATTATTATAATCAGAAATATGATTGTTTTGTTCATAAATTAGGTTATGTCTGATAGAAATCAACTGATATTACGGGAATTACGCTCGAATGGCAGGCTTTCGGTCGATGAGCTCGCACAAAAGTGCAAATGTTCCGCTGTTACCGTTAGGCGGGCTCTACAAGAATTGCAAAACCAAGGGCTTATCGTAAGAACGCCAGGCGGAGCTATCCCTATCGATCATATAGGCGTGGAAGTCGCTTTTCCCGAACGACTTACGATAAATGCAGAACAAAAAAGACGTATAGCTCAAAAGGCAGCTCAGCTTATTGAAGATAATTCAGTTATTCTTATGGACAATGGCTCG
The DNA here is from genome assembly GCA_015486815.1 of Phycisphaerae bacterium. Classification (GTDB taxonomy): domain Bacteria; phylum Planctomycetota; class Phycisphaerae; order JAAYCJ01; family JAAYCJ01; genus S014-18. The sequence continues at coordinate 5,480 of WFQY01000219.1, forward strand.
AGTGTCTATCTGATGGCTGACTATATGAGCAAAAAGAACAATCTTACGATTATTACGTTCTTTTTGCCTTTGGTGAATAAACTCGCTATCAGAGACGACTGGAAAATCATCATTCCGGGCGGTCAGCTTCGGCAGGAACGCTCGGACCTTGTCGGCCCGCTAACAGAAGAATTCGTTAAAAAAATCTATGCGGACAAATTATTTTTCGGAGCTGACGGACTGGATATAACATCGGGAATATCCACCGTCGATCAGGAATCAGCGAAACTGACGCAGATACTTGTCAACTGTGCCTCCCAACGAATTTTACTCGCGGATAGCTCGAAACTTACCAGACGCGCAACGTTTGCATCGGTTGGCTGGGATAAAGTAGATAAGTGGATTGTCGATGACGGTATCGACAAAGAATCAATCGATAAAATACGAAACCAAAACGTAAAACTGGAAATTGTATAACCCTTTAAATTTATTGGAGGAAATTATTATGACGAATGTTGCAGAAACGCAAAAGAAAACAACGGGCGGATATGATCCTGCGAAATACGACCTCGACCTGAACGATTGGCCAACGATTGTTGCTCCCCCGCCCGGTCCGAAAAGTCAGGAAATTCACGCAAAAACAGCTAAGATTATGAAAGGCCTATCCGGACAGGTCAGGCTGTTTCCGGTAGTCTTCAGTGAAGGCAAAGGCTGTACTCTTACGGACGTTGACGGTAACAAATATATCGACTTTTCAAGTGGAATTTATGTAACTACTCTCGGCCATTGTCATCCGAAGGTATCAGAGGCGGTAGCTAAATGGGCACATCGTTTGATGAACGCTCACGATTTTACCACGCCTGTCAAGCATGCGCTATTGGAAAAAATGATGGACGTACTACCCGGAGACTTCGGCGGAGTTCAGCTATATGATTCGGGAACGACTGCGGTAGAAGCTGCTCTGCGTACAGCACGAGCTGCCAGTGGTAAGCACGAGTTTCTTTCATGCTTCGCTGACTTTCACGGGAAAAGCGGCGGTTCGGTTTCTCTTGCGAGAATGAATAAAATCTACGGACCTACACGGGCACCGGGGTTTTACATGATACCTCGACCCGATACATATAGGCCTTGGTGGACACGACCCGACGGTTCGCTCGATACGGAAAAGTATCTCGAGTTTTACGATAAATTTATTTTGGAAGGAACGACAAATCAGGTAGCAGCTATTGTGCTCGAGCCGATACAGGGTTGGGCGGGAACGATTATGCCGCCTGATGACTTCTTCCCGAAACTTCGTAAATGGTGCGATGAAAGAGACATATTACTCGTAGCGGACGAAGTGCTTACAAGTATGGGCAGGACAGGCAAATGGCTAGCGGTGGAAAACTGGGATACGACACCAGATATCGTCACTCTCGGTAAGGGGTTTGGTAACGGTTTTCCTGTAACTGCGATGGTAGTGCGTGAGAAATACGCAGAGGCGGTCGATAAGATATCAGCTTCGACGAGTTATGGTGGTAATCCGATGGCGTGTGCCGCTGCTCTTGCTTGTATCGAAGTTATCGAAGAAGAAGACCTGCTCAATCATGCGAAAGAGCTTGAAAAATTCTTCGTCAAACGTCTCGAGCAGATGAAATCGGAGCATCCGATTATCGGCGATGTGAGATGTTTGGGATGTCTTATGGGAGTTGAGCTGGTAAAAGACCGTAGCACAAAAGAGCCTTTCGACCAAGCGGGCAAACTCGTATATCAACGAGCCTTTTCGAAGGGGCTGGCGTGGATACCAGCTGGCCATATTCTGCGTATGTCGCCACCTATCGTAATGACAGAAAAGGTAGCAGCGAAGGCGATGGACATTATCGATGAGTCTATCGGTGAAGTTGAAAAAGAGCTTGGGTATTAATTTTTAGCGAGGACGATAACTATGAAGACGATAAAGTTCGGAATTATCGGCTGCGGTTTGATGGGTAGAGAGTTTGCAAGTGCATCAGCTCGATGGTGTCATCTTCTCGATATTGACGTCAAGCCGGAAATTGTCGCAATATGCGATATGAACGAAGCTATCTTCGAATGGTACAAAAAGCACTTTCCGTCAATCAAGCAAACAACGACGGATTATAAGGAATTGCTCGGAAATGATGAAGTCGAAGCTGTCTATTGTGCGGTACCTCACAATCTCCATAAGCAGATATATTGCGATGTAATATCAGCGGGCAAGCATCTGCTCGGTGAAAAGCCCTTTGGTATCGACAAATCAGCCAATGACGCCATCTCGGAATGTATCAAACAGCATCCGAGTGTATTTGTACGATGTAGCTCGGAGTTTCCGTTCTTTCCTGCGGTTCAGCGTCTGTGCAAGCTGATAGAAGACGGCGCTTTCGGGACGATTATCGAGGTTAATACGGGCTTTTTGCATTCGAGCGATTTGAATCCCGATAAGCCTATCAACTGGAAACGGATGATTGAGATGAACGGCGAATATGGCGTTATGGGCGATTTGGGTATGCACGCTTGCCACGTACCATTTCGTGCGGGCTGGTGGCCTATGAATGTACGTGCAGCTTTGATGAATATTGTTACCGAACGGCCTGATGGTAAAGGTGGAAAGGTACCGTGCGAAACGTGGGACAATGCAACGCTGCTTTGCGAAGCGAAAGACCAAACCAGCGGTCAAACATTTCCGTGGACGGTGCGGACATTTCGAATCGCACCCGGCCAGACCAATACGTGGTATATCGAAGTGCTCGGTACGAAGGTTTCCGCCAGATTCAGCACGACTAATCCGCGAAGATTAGAGATAATGGAATATAAGGGAGCTGGCAGCGATCAGGCTTGGCAGCAGATCGATGTCGGATATACCCCCGCATTCAAATCAATCACGGGCGGAATTTTCGAATTCGGATTTCCCGATGCGATTTTACAGATGTGGGCTGCTTTTCTATATGAACTCACCGAAGGCAAACCGCTCGCCAAATTTGCTGGCTGTGTTACGCCCGAAGAGGTTGCGGTCTCGCATAAGCTATTCACCGCTGCCCTCGAATCGCAAAAGAAGAACACAAC
>WFQY01000220.1 GCA_015486815.1 Phycisphaerae bacterium
ATCGAAGGGTATTGATGCGATGTTAGTCAAGATGGCATATTACGGACAAAGGCGTCCGAAGAACTTTGATAAGAAACGGGAGCTGATGGCGAATCCCGATAATTTGATTAACGCAGTTGTGCAATCGGTAATGGATGTGAGGCGGTCGGCGGAATTTTTGGCGAGTCAGCCTGATGTCGATAAAAATAAAATCGGAATTTGCGGAATAAGTTTGGGGGCATTGGTCGGGGCACTTACGATAGGGGTTGACGGGAATTTTCCCGAGGCAGCGTTGGTGATAGGTGGTGGCGACCTTGTGGGAATTATCAATGCTCATAGTAGCGAAGTTCGCGGGTTTAACGAATATATGAAGGAGCATAATATCACACAAAATCAGCTAAGAAAAATGCTAATACCAATTGAGCCGTTGACGTATATCGATAGAGCGAAACAAACAAAAGTGCTTATGCTGAACGCAGCAGACGATAATGTCATTCCGCGTAAATGCACAATGGAATTGGCGAGTAGGCTTACTAATCCTGAATTGATTTGGTATAAAGTTGACCACAGGGGGATGATTTGGCACCTGATAGACGCTGTCAGTAGGATTCAAGAATTTTTTCTGGAATGATGATGACAAATGCTTTAAACTCATTATGATATAGTAAATCGAAAGCTAACGGAAATGAGGTATGACGATGAATGCAAAAAACGATAGATTGTTGTTCGGGGCGTCTTTGTTTGTTTTCGGTCTTTCGCTTGGTCTTATATTGAGCTGGTCGGGTTCGGGCATATCGGGTGTAGGTGTACCGGCGGTGTTCGGGCAAGCGGGCAGAGGAATCTCGACAGGTGGAATAATGGCATTTACCGGACAAATAGCGAAAGATACGTATGGTATTGTTATGGTGGATGTTGATGCGGGGACGTTGTGGCTATATCAATTTCAAAAGCCTGGCAATCAGTTGAAATTGTTGGCTGCGAGAAGCTGGCTTTATGATCGGTATTTGGAAGATTATAATTGTGCGTCGCCGAGTCCTTCGGAAATATCTCAGCTCATAGCGAATATTCAACAGAAGAAACAACAGAAACAATCGTTAGAAACTCTGGATTCGGGAAGTCCAAAGTAATATAATTATATTGTAAAGTAAGGTAAATTTTGTCGTCCCAGCGACGGGAGGAATAATTATGGCAGGTGAATATTACAGTCTGGATGAAACGTTAAAGAAACTTGCATTGAGCAAAGAAGATCTTGGAACCCTCGTTAAAGAAGGTCGATTGAGGGAATTTCGGATCGATGGAGAGCAAAAGTTTAAGGTTGAAGAGATAGATGCATTGGCAGCTGAGATCAATCCGTCGATAGGGTCAACGGATGCGAGTGCTTCTGATATCGGGAGTGAATCGGCAATTGAACTTCTTCCTGCGGATTCGACAGACGGTGGAACGGATGTAATCTCGCTTGAAGATTCGAGTGAGCAGGTAGCACCGGTAAAGTCGTCGGGCGAAGATACGGTAATTACCCCTGCGGGTGTGAGTGTTTTTGATGAAGATGAACTTGCGGGTATGGATGCCGATCCGATGGCGAAGACACAGATAGCGCCTTCGGTTACAGATGAGCTGTCGCTTGAAGGTGGTGGTGGATCGGGGTTGTTGGATATGTCGCGAGAAAGTGATGATACATCACTGGGCGCAGAGCTTTTGGATGAGATTTATTCGGGAAAAGAAGGCGAAGCAGCTGGTACCGGTGGTGCTGTTGCAGTGGAAGCGGAACAGCAGGAGCCTGAAGCGTTTGAAGGTTTCGAGGAGCAGCCTGCAGCAGCGGTCGTTCAGCCTATGATGATTCAGGTGGTTGATCCGATGGCGGGATTGTTCACCGGTTTGCTTGTAGCAGCAGCTATTCTTCTTGGAATAGCGGGAGTTGTTGCGTCAGCACTTACGGCTGGTGTTCTGCCGGGGTTTGTCTCGTGGCTTGCATCGAATATGATTTTTGCATTGATAGGTGCGGTGGTAGTAACAGCAGCAGGCGCGGGTATCGGTTATGTGTTGGGTTCCAGGCAATAAATCAAAGATGAATATCTGTTTGTGAAAACATCAAGACAACTCAGAATAAAATTAGTATCCATCCTACTTGGATTGGCAGCAACTCTTTGTGTAACCATAGCTTTCTATGCGGGGGCGCTCAATCGTTTTGAACTTCTCGGTCTTGATTTCAGGTTTCGGTATTTCAACAATGCAAGCAATAGTAATCAGCTTTGTATTGTCGGAATAGACGACAGCTCACTGGAAAGTATAGGTGAATGGCCTTGGCCAAGGACTTATATTGCCAAAATAATTACTACCGTTAAAGAACTTGGCAGCAGAGATGTATTAATCGATCTTATCTTTCGTAAGCCGAGAGCAGATAAGTCGGGAAACGGAATCGTCGGCGGAAATGAGGATAGTATTCTTGCAAACGCGTGCAGGAAGTACGGAGGGGTAGTTCTTGCGTGTTTTTTCGAGCGGGCGGATTTGACGAATAATGAAAGAAAACTTGTGGGGTTATTGGCGGATAATCTGACCGCTGAGATGGATAAACTTGCAAGAAAGGTGAATGTGTCGGGAAAACAGATACGTAATAAGTTTGCAACTATTAGGAGGTTGGCAGCACGAAGAGCGGTGCTTAAGTTGATGATGGATGAGCCGACGTTGACAAAGGATGAGGTTTTTCTTCGAGTAGCAAGGGGTAAGCAGTTAAGCGACGAACTGAAAAGAGAAATCACGGAAGCATATCATTATGTACAATCGTATATGATTATTCGTGAGAAGGCTGGCTGGGTGGTAAAGGGGAAGTTACCTGCAAGCGTGCCGAAGTTAGGCGATGATATACAGATGGTTTTGCCAATTCCACAATTAGCAGCTAATTGCGGTGATGTGGGGTTTGTCAGCTTCAAAAGAGATATTGACGGTAAGGTTCGTGAGCTTCAATTGCTTGCGTATTATCGCAAACGAATATACAGGCAGATTGCATTTGCTACTGTCTGCGATGAGCTTGGGCTTGAGCCTAAAGATATACGAATGAAAAGTAGAGCTATCGAGCTGATGCTTGGTCGGAAAGATGATAAATCAAGGGCAAAACGTTTGGCATTGAAGATACCGCTTACCGATGAGGGTAAGGTGATAGTAAACTGGTATGCGCCGGAGGCTGACTATTGGCAGAAAAGTTTTAAGAATATCGTGCCGGCGGGGGCTATTCTTGAGTTTGCTTTTGATATCGAACGGAGGGAGCAGTACAAATCACTTTTGAAAAATGCGAAGGCAATTATCGTAAAGGAATTTCTGCCTGAAGAGTATGGGCGGTATATAAAATTGACACGTCGGGTGGGTTTGTGTCTTATCGGTTCGGATTATCTACTGAAAGCTCAGAGTAGTCTTGCGACTCAGAACAGGCCTACGAGTCAAGGTGCATCGGCGAAGGTAACTACTCAGCCTGGGATTTTGGAGCAAAACCTTATCGAGGAATATCGAAAGGCGAAGCGGGAAATCGGGCAGATAGAGTCGAAAGCTATCGAACAACTCGATTGGCTTTACGGGCAGGTTAGGTCGTTGCCTGTGAGTCAGCAAAATTCAAAGGAAAATCAAAGCATTCGTAATCTATGGTTAGCTGTCCATAAGCCTCAGACTCTCAGAGCAAAAATAGTGCAATTGGAAGGTAGCATAGACAAGCAGAAAAGACATTTGAAGCCGATGGTGGAAAATAAAATCGTTTTGCTTGGATATACAGCTTCGACATTAGCTGACTTTGTTTCTACGCCTGTGTTTAAGCAGTGTCCGGGGATAATGGTACATGCGAATATTTTGAATCAAATACTTCAGCAGTCGTTTCTTATCCGTTCGGATTACAATAGTAATTTGCTTTTGATTTTGACGGTCGGTATGTTGATGAGTTTGATAAGTTCGGAACGGAGCTCGTTGGAAGGGTTTGCGTGGCTTTTATTTGTGCTTATCGGATTTTATGTTGCGGGATGTTTTATTCTGTTTCGTCATTTTCATATTATTGTGCCGATAGTCGCGCCGACTCTGGCGGTGATAGCCAGCTGGATGTCGATAAGTATTTATCGCGAAGCTACTGAGGGTAGAACCAGACGATTGTTTGCAAACCGATTAAGGCAATATACAAATGATTCACTCGTCAAGCGTATTATCGAAGATCCGGATAAGCTGGTGCTGATACCGGAAGAGCGTGATGTTAGCTGCTTTTTTAGCGACCTTGCGGGATTTACATCTTTGAGTGAAAAATTGGGGCCTGAGCAGACGGTAAGATTGCTTAATATCTATCTTGAGCATATGTCCGAGGTTTTGGATAGGCATCATGCGTTTATCAATAAATTTCAGGGTGATGGTATTTTTGCGTTTTTCAATCCGCCATTGAATCCGCAATCGGATTATGCTGTGCGTGCGTGTCGAGCTGCTATTGAGTCGCAGGAATATTTGCCTCATATCAGGACGCATTTGGCGGAGCAGTCGCTGACGATAGATCGTGAATTGGAAATGCGGATTGGCATAAGCTCGGGCAAAACGGTTGTTGGCGATTGCGGTTCGACTCGTAAATTCGATTATACGTGTTTGGGCGATACGGTGAATTTGGCATCACGATTGGAATCGGCGAATAAATTTTTCGGTACGAAGATATTGATATGTAGCAGGACGAAAGAGCTAATTGACGAAGCGGATAGCGGTTTGATGACGAGGCTTATCGGTAAGATTAAGGTTGTAGGTAAAGAGCAAGCGACTATTGTGTATGAGCTTATTGGCGAGAAAGATTCTGATAACGTAAAAACGGAGTTTACCGAATTGTTTGAGCAGATGGTAGAGAGTTATTGGGCAGGAGAATTCGAGCGGGTCGAGCAGCTACTCTCTGAGCTTACGAAAATCGCAGGTAATGATAAAGGTGTCAAGCTATATCGAAGGCTTATAGCAGCTGTGCGTAATGATGTCGATGAGTTTAACGACGGGATAATATCGCTCGAATCGAAATAAGATAATCCAATATCGGATTGAAATTTTATATTGAGATTGAAACTTCTATATTGAGACGGGTAAAGAGGCTTGTTGTAGGAA
>WFQY01000221.1 GCA_015486815.1 Phycisphaerae bacterium
ACATATTTCCTTTTACTTTATTATTTGCACCCTTACCGACTTTTATTCCCTTATCATATTTGTTATAGCCCATTGTCTCGTGAATCATATTATTGATAACGGATGTATTCGAGACATCACCTATGCGAATCTCGCCCTTAAAATTATCTTTGAGAATATTGCCTTCGATGATGTTATTGTCATTTCTGCTGCGAAGCAAAAGTCCGCAAATCGGATTGCTGTAAATGAAGTTGCCGATTATCGTATTATACGCAGCTGGCTTATGATTGCGTGCAGTGCGCAATTCGAGACCGACAAATTTAGTATTTATAATACGATTATTTTTCACTGTCGTCTTTTTAGCTCCGCTAAGCAAAATACCCCATTCGACGCAATCGAATATCGAATTATTTTCGATGATGGTATTTTCCGCCTGCCCTTGATATTTCGGATTAGGCTGACTTACCACAATACCCGCATCACAATCGAAAACGGTATTATTCCTAAAGATATTATTTTTGAATACGCCGTCATAATCCGCTTGCAGCGACAGCCCGTCTCCCGTCGGCCAAAGCGGATGACAGCCGTAAACAATATTTCCTTCGATTATATTATCATTGCAAGGCCGCCCACCGTTCGTTACGAACTGAATCGCATTTTCACAGCGACTGGCAATAATGTTAGGAACTATTGTTCGATTACAGCTCGTAAAGAAAATAGCTCCGCCGCTGCGTTTGTTCTTCCCCTGAACGTAATTTCCAATTACCTTACAATCGTCCGATTTCCATATATTAATGCCACCCTTAAGGTAAGGTATGATTTTATTGTTCCTGATGATATGCCCGACAATGGGAATTTTTCGTTTCGCGCGAGCAGGACTAACCGAAATACCATAGCCTACCGTTCGCATAACATTATTCTCGATAACGCACTTTTCCGACCCGTAGCACGCAATCGATGAACGCAGATTAGAAAACTCGCAGCCTGCGATTTTAACTCCCTTGCACCGCAGAATCAAAACCCCCTTACTGCCACCTGCTTTACCACCCGTTTCACTGTCGTGAGCTATCGCACTTGCAATACTTAAATTTTCAATCACTACCGACGGACTATCATAGACATCCTCTATTCTTATCGCCGGGCGAACATCGACCAAATCAACGGGTAATACTTTTCTGATAATCAGCTTCGAATCCGACCCCACACCCTTCAGCACGATAGGCTTTTTGATAAGCAGGGTGTTGTCGATTGCATATTCGCCCTTAGGAAACAAAATCGTTGCCGCCTTACCTGCAGGTGCCGACGCTTTATCGATTACCTTCTGAATCGCTGCACTGTCAGCCCCGACGGGCACCTTAAAAATAATCTCCTGTGCCAATGAAAAATTTACGCAGCAGATTAACATAGCCAAAAATACAATCAATCGCTTCATCTGATAACCTCCGTCAGATAAATTTTATGACAAATCATCTTTGAAATATATCGGGTTCGTCCACGCCATCTTCCCATCCGCATCAGTGCATTGAATTCTGATATATATCTTGTATTCATCAAACTCATACGTTGCAGTATCTATAAGCCCGCCATCCCTGCGATAGTAGAATTTACCCTGCATATCATATCCGTGAAAAGCTATCGTTTTGACGGGCGAAGTCTCAACGGTAATTTTATTCCCGTCGATTGTGAGATTTTTAATTTCAGGCCCGGTGGAAGAATAGAAAAGCCCTTTTCTGATACTATTGAAAATATCGTCAGCAGTTAAGCTTTCCGAACGCACCATAATCCAACCACCACAGCAATCGGAAAGCAGATCATCTTTTTCGCTATAGCTATGTGCATCGTCATTGGCGAAACCCAGCATCGGAACATTCTTTTGAATCATCTGATCCCAATGAACAGAAGCTACCCCCATATCGAGCATCGTCTGAAAATATGTATTATACACCTCAAGCCCGATACACCCTTTGCACAAAAGCATCTCGTCTATGGTAAGATTCGACCAATAAGGATGAGCAAGTATCGCTTCCCCGCCTCGCTCTTTTATCATCTTTATAACATCTTCGGGCGTAAGGTCTGTCTTCTCCTCGGGAGTCAATCCAAGCCCTTCCGAAATACCTACCGCGACCAAATGAATACATCTCGGCGATGTGCCCGGATAGCTTGATAACGGAACATCGACTTCTTCACAAGGAATATAAATCATCCCATCGATTGGCTTGGGTATCACCAGTTTATTATGATCCGCAATACCCAAAAAATCATATCCGTTTTCACGATATAACTTCGCGACCTCGTCAGGCGATAGCTGACCGTCGGTTGCGCTCGTATGTGCGTGAATGTTTCCCTTAAACCAACGTCCCTGTCCATCAAACGGATTGTCGAATTTAAGCATAAATTTTCCTTTGCTTTAAAAATTGTGGTTGTGTATTTCGGAGAAAATACGAAATACACAGATACGAATTATCTCAATAGTAAGGCTCGCCGGAAGGCTCGGGAAGAGGCCCGTACCAGCCAGCTGAAAACGTCCACTTGCCTTCCGGATCGTATGACCCACCGGTTGACCATGCATCAGGCGTCGGAACTATTACTATCGGGCTAACGTGCAAATCAATAAAGACAACATTTACATAACCTCTGTTCGGGTCGTGCCACCATGCAGGACGAAAGGTAAGCTGGGTACGGCCATTGGAATAAGTAGACATTCCCTGTCCACCCATAATAATAACCTTGTCGGGCGAATTGAGAATTTTCGATACGTATTTCCACGCCAATCCCCAACCATAATGACTTAAATTTCCCCGACAATTATAAACATAACTCGTACCCAAAGCTTTAAAGTTATTCGGAATACCACCATAACCTTTGTCCACAGGACAGGAAAAAATATTCCAATCCTCAACATATTTATTAAGCCGACGATTAGAGCTGGTATAATTAGACCAATATCCGGCAATCCCGCCGGGACGCTGCTCGTGCACCCAGGGAAAACATTCACTATTATCATCGAGATAATACTGCCAGGTTATTCCTATCTGCCTAAGATTGGATTGACACGCAACTAACATTGCCGCTTGACGCGCCTTTTGCAACGCAGGAAGCAACATCGCTACCAGCACCGCGATGATCGCAACCACAACCAAAAGTTCGATTAACGTAAAAGAAGTTTTTTGGTTTTTCATAACAAAAACCCCGAAATAAATTACAAATTAAAAATGTTAAATGATAAATGAAAGAGCTA
>WFQY01000222.1 GCA_015486815.1 Phycisphaerae bacterium
CAGTTTGCACTTGTTCGTGAGATGATGGAAACGCCAGAGATTCTCAGAAAGTTTCAGCTTGACGATGCTGACGGCGTAATTTCGGACATTAAAGAAGCAGGTAGATTGTTCTTTACGGGCGAAGGTTCGAGTCGGATCTTCCCCGCCAAAAATGCAATCTATCACGCTATGCGTGAAGGTCTCGATCTTAATCTCGCTACCGAAGGTGGTAGGCAGGCAGGCGAATACGATTTGAGTAAATTCGTCGTATTCGGTGCTTCGAATAGTGGCAGAACCAAAGAGATAATTTGGCTTTTCGATAAGCTCGGTAAGTCTGGTCATCAAAAGTTATATGGACTGACAGCCAACACGGGAACGAAACTGGAATCGCTTTCGAAAAAGGCTTTCGTACTTAGCTGCGGCAAGGAAGCTGCGGTGGCAGCTACCAAAAGCGTAGCGGAGCAGGCATTGTTTTATCAGGAATTGTTAGCTCAGCTATCAGGCGGAAGTTTGTCCTCGAAATTTTCCGCACTTGGCGATGCTGTTGAAACAGCTTTGACTTTAAGCATCGACAAAGATATTACCGATGCGATTGCAAATGCCGGTACGATATATTTCGCAGGTAGAAACGACGGTGTAGCTGAGGAGCTTACATTAAAAACGAATGAAATCACACGTAAGAAAAGCGATTATCTCGAAGGCACCTACGCAGTGCACGGCATCGAAGAAGTAATGGATGCCAGCGATGTGGTGATTTTAATCAATCCGTTCGAAGCAGAACTCGAGAAAATAAAAGAAACGCTTGTTGACGGTGTCGGGCTGAAGGTATTCACGGTAGCAACACAGGATACGATTTTCCCGACAATTCGCATACCGAATGTCGATGAGCTGACAAACTACGCATATCTCGCAGCTGGTTGGAATATACTTGTCGAGGTGGGAGTCTCGTTAGGTATCAATCTCGACAAACCCACTCGTGCGAGAAAAGTAGGCAACGAATTCACAGGATAATACGAAACAAAAGACAAGGAGACATCGACAAATGACTCAACCATACGAAGTAGTTAGGCTTGTAGGTAACGAACGTAGAGTAGGGCATACTTTAGCGAGTGTATCGAGAAGCTGGCAGGGAGAAAACGAAAAGTTTGTGTTTGTCAGCCCACACGATGATGACGCTGTTATCGGTGGTGGTTTGGTAATGCAGCTGGCACGTAAGGAAAAGGTGCCTGTTTATATCCTCATAGTTACCGACGGTAGTATGGGATATTGTAGCGAAAAGGAACGCGAAACTATCTCGCAGATAAGAAAACAAGAAACCTACGAATGCTATCATTCGCTTGGCATTCCGAAAAGCCATATTATTTGGCTTGGTTTTCCCGATTGCAGACTTAACTATTATCGTGGCAGAAAGCCGACCGACAATGACGATATAACTGCCATCGAAGGGCATACCGGTTTGCAAAACGCATTTACATATTATCTGCGTCAGATTCGACCGACACAATGTTTCGTCCCGACATCGAGCGATTTGCATCCCGACCATAAATTTGTACACGAAGAGCTACTCATCAGTTTGTTTCACTCAGCCGGCGATATTTGGCCTGAACTCGGCAAGCCGCTCGAGAAAGTTCCTCACGTAATCGAGCTTGGCGTATATTGTGATTTTCCCGAACCGCCTAATGTTAGGCTAAAGGCGCCGCCTTCCGCACTCGAAAAGAAGCTTGCTGGTATCGGTGCGTTTCGTTCGCAGAAACAGATAGGCTCGCTGATTGAGATAATCCGAAATGCAGGCCCGCAGGAATATCTCCGAGGTTTGCAATTCCAGCTATATCAGCCGAGAAAGTATCACGATAGGTTCGAGGAGCAAAAGGCAATCCCGTTCGTCAGACGATAAAAAGGAAAACGGTAAACCGCATATAATATGCTATCATAGATTTTCCCGACGTCGGCGGTTTTTTGAGTGGCAAAAAAATCGTTGATTTCAGCTCGAAAATTGGGCTTCTTACTCTTCGCTCTCTTCTTTTTCCTCGTCGCTGTTATGGTCGTGTTCGCATTCCTCTTTATTCAGCAAGCTACAAGCAGCGCAACCACAGCTTCCCTGCGACGATTTGTACATCGCACGAGCAAAAAACAAGCACGCAACCACCAATACGCCTATAACGATTATTCCTTCCATTTCACTTTCCTTTTTAAAATATCCTAATTTATTCTATGATATCCAAGAGCAAATATCTGTTATTTTTTCGGAGGAATATTCAACCGTTGACGCAAGCGGTCGGATAATTTCGGTGGTAGCGATTTGATGACGAACTTGATAGCTTGAGCGTTCATTTTGTTGAAAGACGCGAGTGCGGTTCGCCCTGTTCGCTGACGTAACAGCCGTTCCTTCATATACGCATCATAGACCATTTTCGCCCACTTTTTCAACGCAGCTGCTTCATAGTCGTCGCCCATTGCATATCGCGTATATGCCTGCATCAAGAACATCATCACCGTCGCATCGACATCAGCAAGCCCCAACGATTGCAAATCTTCACGTATGTACTTATATACATAAGCTTGCATTCCGATTTTATATTCTTTATTGGGATAGAGCTTGTTGAGTATATTCCAATACTTTTTGGCCATATCCATCCTGCCATACTGGAAATACATTGCAATCGCTTTTCGCAGAAAGTTTACGTGTCCCGAACGGAATAGTTCACCAGCTGTCCCATCCCATTTTTTACCGTTAGCTTTCGCGTAATTTTTGCCGAGCGAGAGATACACTCGATGCAAAACGGGAATAAACCGAATATCAGGCGAGATCAGAGGGATACCCTCAGCCGTAATAATAAATCTGCCTCGACGGAAAATATCCTGAAGCGAACCATAAATTACACGTTTGCAATTCAGCGCATTAAAAGTATCGCCTGTTTTAATCATAGCATTAAGCGCATCGAAGGAAACATCTCTTCCCGAACGCTTAAGCCCGAGATATGCCCAATAAATTGCGTGCGATTGTGGCAACCTAAAATCAAGTGGCCCATACATATCGGGTTTGCGCAAATCCGCAATGATTTTCGGATCCATCTTCCATTCTTTTCGCAGTTCGTCCGCTCGGATAAATCCTTCGAGGCCATCGACTAACGGCTTGTTCTTTGGGTCGTCTATTAGTGCAAGCACCTTTTCGCCAACATCTTTTTTGTTTTTGAGAATATTGAGAAAATCCTTTCGCGGGTCGATTTTCATTGCTTGCAATTTGCCGACGAACTCAGCCATCTTTTTATCTTTAAGCAAACTCTGCCAATCAGCGGGCGCTTTCGCCATCAAATCGTATTTGGCGTCAGGCCAACCTATTATCTTTTCCATCGCACGGGCAAGCTGAATCTTATAATACCAGTGATAATCGTCGGAAAGTGCACCTATTTTGTGAAAGAATATCCACGATAGCTGATAGTACAACACTATCGCCTTCGGATTGAGCGGAATCGCCCTGTCGCGAAGCAGCTCAAATCCGTTACGCACCCACCGCCAACGGTCGGGTCCCGTAGTCATTGCGACGGAAATATTATATGACATATTCCACGATTGAAATACCCAAACGCTTGGAAAATGCGGCTGAAGTTGGCAGATCCATTCCGCACGTTGCATCGCATCGAAGTATCGACCCTCCTCCTGCATTTTTTGCAGACCAATCCAGAGATAATCGACAGCGAGGGCTCTGCCAACGCTCAAAAGCACATTGGTAAGCAAATCGGGATTAGCTTGTACCGAGAGATTCGCACTGGTCAGTTCCATAGATTCTCTGTAGCTATTGAGCTGACGGACAGTGAAATATCCGCCCGTTAAAAGGGCAATCGTCAGAACTATCGCTATCGTCTTTTTGAATATCATATTACTCTATACCGTAACTTTTCCAAGCTCTCTTCGTTCGAATACTATAATGGCAAAAACCGTAAGTATAAGAGAATTTACGCCTATAAGCCAACCAATATGTGTTAGCGTTGTCTGCCAATCGATAATTCTACCGTCAATAAGTTTCGATGTGTATTGCCCGAGATCAAGCGAAGGAATAAATTTAATTGAGATATATGTTATCACTCGCTCGACTTTGTCCAAAACACTTTTGCTCGTTTCAAGCATTTCGATAGCTTCGGTGAGGAAGTTTGCAGCGATACCGATGAAAAATACGGAAAATGAGACAAGCGAAGCTATCGGAAACGAAAGAAACGTTCCGCATGCAATACTTAACGTTGCAAGAAACACGATACCGGCAAATGCGATAAGTGCCAGACGGATAAAATTCGGGGCAAAGCCCCCGACGCGGGCAAGCACCTCAAGCCCGTCTTTAAGCGGGAAATTAACCGCCACGTTTCGGGGGTCAATATTTACAAACGAAAATGTAAGCGTACCGTCGGGCTCGATTACATTTAGCGGAACGTCTATCTGCTGAAGGGTTCGATATGGTTTTTCCTGCGGGCCGCCGGGTGGCCAATAGAAACTATTTTTCGATGTCCGCTTTCCGATAATCCAATAGCCCAAAACCGTGTTGCTATGGAGATGGTGCTTAGGATCGGGCGTGGTGGTTTTCGACGGCTCGTATTTGAAGCGCAGAGTAACTAACACGTTACCCTTATTATTGCGAATGGGCTTTAGCCCTGATATTTTCCACGTGCGCATCTGCCGAGGCCCGACGGTGCGTGGCTGACGAAGCAACCCGTCTTTTATCATTTGACGAACTTTACTCGGTGCCATCTGCGAAGGTGGGGGCAGCCTGCCTTGTTTTTTTAGCTTTTGATATATCTGTTCGACCTTCTTGTCTATATCGGGAATAGGGGGCGGAACAAAAGACTTTCTCGCAACGAGCACATAATTTTCGACTTTGAATCTGTCCATAGATTTGACAGGAGTGGAACGTACGTAGAGTTGCGTAATGATATATACCGCAGACATCGAGGCAACAAGTAAGCCTGTCGCAAGGATTATTATACCCGCCCATCGCCCCAACAAAAGCTGCCAACGAGCGATAGGTTTACTTACGAGCGAATCGATACGCATCGTCTTTATATCTTCGTCTATAACCCTGCACGAAAGCAGAATAACGAGCAAAGCAAGCAGAGAATATATCACACCGACGGAATAGGAAATAAACATCTGCACCTTACCCATCAGTGTACCATCACCCTTAGCGGTGGTTACGATGAGGGTCATCATTCCTATCAGCAACAGGACGAATGCGACCGCAACGCGTGTGCGAATCAATTCCGCAAGAGTAAGCCTGATGATTGCCCAGACCTTTCGCATCGGTTAATCTCCGCCCTGTGAGGAATTTTTGTTGCTATCGTCGATTAAATTCTCGAGCACACTTCTATCAACCTGTTTTTCGGGCTCTTTTTTCTCAACAGCTTTTACCGATTCTTCAATTTGCTCAGGCTGCGATCCGGGCTCAACAGATGAGACTAATTGTTCGAGCACTTTTCGCTTCGTTTCGACTTTTTCGGGCTGAGCGGAAACTTCAGCCGATTCGACAGGCTGGGATTCGGGCTCTTCTTCCGTAACGAGTTTTTCGATAAGTTCCTTGCCCGTTGCTTCTTTCGGGGCACGGAGAAAATCGCTTACCCTTCCACCTGCAAGCGAGCCGTGAGTCGTGAGTTTTTCCTGTGCCTGTTCGACCATTGAAAGGAAGAAAGGCTCAAGCCTCTTGCGTGGCGGAGTGATGGAAATAACATCGACGCCAAGCTGCTTTTGGATATACTGCTTTAGCTGAGCGAGCTTTTCATCGTCAAGCCGATCGATAAGAATCTGCATCTCATCCTGTTGCGTAAGAAGCTCATCGATAGTTCCGCAGCATAGCATCCTACCGCCATACATAATCGCAATTCGATCGCATACATCTTCGACATCCGCTAACAGATGGCTCGAAAGAAGTATTGTTTTACCACGCTTTTTCAATTCGAGCAGCAAGTCTTTTATCTGTCTTGTACCTATCGGATCCATTCCGGAAGTCGGCTCATCCAAAATCAGAAGGTCGGGGTCGTTTACGAGTGATTGTGCCAGTCCGATTCGTCTCGCCATTCCTTTCGAATATTGCCCGACGGGTCTTTCAGCTGCTGGGGCGAGTCCGACCATCTCAAGCAAAGCCTCCGCTCGACGTGTACGTTCGGAAGAATCGATATTAAACAGCCTGCCATAGAAATCGAGCGTCTCCCAGCTATCCAAAAATCGATACAACCTTGTTTCTTCGGGAAGATATCCTATACGCGATTTTACTTCTACATCCTGAGGCGATTTTCCGAAAATCTTTGCCCTGCCCTTTGTCGGATAGAGCAACCCTAACAGCATTTTTATCGTCGTCGTTTTGCCCGACCCGTTCGGACCGAGCAGACCGAAAACTTCACCTTGATAGATTTGCAGATTGAGGTCATCGACCGCGACAACCTTGTCTCGTCCCCAGAAATCCTTGAATATCTTGGTAAGGGCGATCGTCTCTATGACTACCTGTCTGTTTTGTGCGATATTATTCATAAAACCTCTTTGCTATTTATTTTGCTCGCTCTGCTGCTGAGCTTGTTTTAACTCCTGAGGGTCGCGGTCGAGCATAAACCTTGCCTGATTGATATCCTCGGGCAGATACCACTTTCTGACCTTAGGCAGTAGTTTTTCAACCGTACTGAGCAGCAGACGCGTAAGTACGACATTCGGACTTTCCTGATAGCGTGGCAGAAGTGCTTGCAGATATTCAGCATCGGCACGGGCGGATTCGACCACCTTCGTTTTATATATCTTAGCGTCAGCTAAAATGTCCTGTACCGCACCACCCGCCTGATCTAACAGATTTCGCACCCTTTTGCGCACCTCGGTCAGCTTGGGGTCGTTGGTCTTTTCAAGCTTCTGCTCAAGCATAATAGCTTGTATAAGATCCTGATATCCGGAACCTGCGGTTTTAGTGAGTAATTCGGTTTCGTCGCCGAGTGCTTCTTGTATCTTTGCGTGTTTTTCCTCCGCTGCATTCCGTACATCAACGAAATATTTTACTACCTGCCTCGGCGGCTCGATTTTTGTAATCAGCACATCGTCAAGTTTTAATCCGCATTCCATAGCTAACAATTCTCTGTTGAGATAATCCTTGACCATACGTGCAAAAGCGGTTTTCCTCGGGCCTATCAAATCGTCAACTTTGAAATTGGTAGCTGAATATATGATAGCTTCGTCTGCCAAATCGGTAACAAGTTTTTTCTCCGGAATCGTTTCCGGATGTTCAGCCCCATAGACGCTTCGGACGTAATCATAGGCATCGATAATACGATATTTTATATTCATATTAACGTGCAGGAGATTTGCATCGCCTGTAATAACTTCGTGGTCTTTTCCCGGTACGAGCGAAGTACCTACTCGCCTGCTTTTACCCTGAAGTTTTTCCTGCTCGGTAAGATAATACCAGAATTCACAATCGACACTTCTGAGCGTCTCTTTCGGAATCTTTATTACCCTATCGATAGGCTCAGGCCAAGCGATATGGAAGCCCGGCTTAAGTTCTCTTTCGGGTCCGGTACCGACGACCTTTCCGAATCGCATTACCAGAGCGACTTCTTC
Source organism: Phycisphaerae bacterium (assembly GCA_015486815.1). Lineage (GTDB taxonomy): Bacteria > Planctomycetota > Phycisphaerae > JAAYCJ01 > JAAYCJ01 > S014-18. The sequence goes on from WFQY01000222.1 coordinate 7,555, forward strand.
GGGCTTGACGGTAAACGTCCCGCTAAGCAGGAACATAACAACCACAAATATCATAATCCATTTGAGGATCTTAAAGCATACCTGCAGGGCATCTACCAAAGCCTGACTCGCCTGGTCGGTATCGTTTGTATTTCCATTAGCAACTTTTTGCTCTTGCATCTGTGCCATAGTATTTTCCCTGTCAAACTTACTTGTTATTTTTTACTCTGCGATTTATTTATTTGTTTGCCTTTTAGCTCCTTGCCTTTGTCAGCTGGCTTCTGTTTCGTCAGCCAAGAAATTATATTGGAGTCAAGCAAATCGAAAGGCGGAACGTTGCGAGCTTCGAGTATAAGTGTCGATCGCTTTGGCAAGATTTCTTTGAGCGTTTCAAGCCGTTTGATGAAATTGTGAAGCTGAGGATGCTTTGCAAATATCTCATAATATTTGGCAGCTTCCACATCACCTTCGCCTCTTATGGTGATTGCTTCGGCTCGTGCGCGATTTTCTATATCGCCTGCAAGTTTATTCGCACGTGCACGAATCTGCTTGGCAATTCCTTCACCTTCGGCACGATATTTCTTAGCAAGCTGTTCCCGTTCCTGTTTCATTCTCTCGAAAACCTTTTTGGTAGCATCTTCGGGTAGCTCAAGTCGTTTGATTCCCACCTTCGCCACCTGAATACCATAACTTGAAAGCGCTTGATCACCTATAATCTTCGTTAGCTCTTTTTCTATCTGTGCGAACTTCATTTTCTTCGGATCGGTACTGACAAAGTCCTCGAAGTTATGTTTACCGACTACCTTGCCCATCGCATCGTGAGCGAGACCGGTAAGAACGACCTCTGCCTTTTCAGGCGTGCCTATTTCCTTTAGATATCTTATCACGCTTGCTTTGTCGGGCGATATACGCCAAGCGGTATAAACCGTTACGGTAATGCTCTGCTCGTCAGCGGTGAACAGCTGTTCGAGCTTACTCTCGTGTACACGAAGACGATTGTCGAACATCGTTACCTGTTCGATAGGCCAAGGCCATTTCCATTCCAGACCAGCGGAACTTTCGCCACTGATAGTCCTCGTTACCTTGCCGAACGTCGTAACGACAGCTGTGTTGGTAAACGGTACGGAGAACGCTATCATATACAAC
>WFQY01000223.1 GCA_015486815.1 Phycisphaerae bacterium
ATTCTATTGCATGAGCTTTGCTCAACTAACAGGCCGCGAAAGCCTACGTGATATAGAAGCCTGTCTTCGTGCTCTCGGGCACAAACTCTATCACGCTGAATGAAGACTTCAATAGATGTTGCTGACCACGCCTTGATATGATGCATCGTCAAATTGCCGAAACATCTGAAGCTGCAATCGTGATATCGTTTCTCGTGATGAATTTGGAGAGAATACTCTCTCTTTTGTTATATTTTTTATTCTGCTTTTGCAGAAGGCAGCGTATTGCGTTGCATACCAGTGCTGCCGGAGCCCAAAATCGCAGCTGGAATATGCAGATTGCAGCATGAGACATCGCTAAACAACACCGTCGCATACAACGAAGATGTTAAAAGTGAGTTATTCAGCAAACCCTAAGTTAATAATCTGCACACAAATGATATTGGTAATTTTCCTTGTAGCTTAAATAATCCTCGCTGTATTTTGTTGCAGGTGAATAATCACGCCGTCGTATCCCTGTACCAAAAGTGAGCCGTCGTTTACGTCAATATCAACTATCCTCGCACGAAATTCCCGCTCGTTATCCATTACTAATATCTCATTATCCCGATTGCTCGCTAAGCTAAGCCAATCGTCCCGCAATTGTCGATATTCTTTATGTACTACCTGATTGATACGATTATCCATCTCTATCAACAGCTGACGTGATAAACGCACGAGTTCTTCATCATCAACAGGACGATTTAATATCTGTGCAACGGAACACGCTTTATCCGCAATTTCAGGCGCAAAATCTTCTTCTCGCTGCCTGCAGTTTATCCCGACACCAATAATAAACACACATCTGCCATTGTTAGCTGGCGAAGACTCGATCAAGATACCCCCTAATTTTTTCCCATCATAGTAGATATCGTTAGGCCATTTGATTCCAACGGTTATCGCAAACGTTTTTATGATTGCTTGTGCTGGTGCTACCGCTGATGCAAGCATAATAGGCCCGTAAAGCATATTTGGCGAATCGTCAAAAAATACAAGCATCGAACACAGAACACTCGAATCGGGTTTGGTCAGCCATCGCCTTCCGTTGCGTCCCTTACCCTTTTCCTGATGCCTCGCAAATACCGCAAGGCCGTTATAAATCTCATCGGCAGATATTCGCTTTAGCACTTCATTGGTACTGTCAACACTGTCATAAATCAGAACGGTTTTGCCGATAATGCGTGTATTGAGATTCTTTTCGATTCTATCCGCCGAGAAACTCATTGCGTAGGGTTTCCGTGTGCATCCAATAGTTCAAGCGACAGATCAAGCGCAGGTACCGAATGAGTCAACGCACCGACAGCTATTCTGTCAACGCCTGTTCGTGCGACGTCAGCAATATTACTCAAATCAATCCCCCCGCTTGCTTCCAATAGCGGAATGGGACGCTCCGCTTTTATCTTTGAATTAGCGAACCATTCGTTGCGAATCCTCACCGACGAGCGAAGCTGCTGAAGACTCATATTGTCGAGCAATATAACATCAGGCCTACCTTCGAGAGCCTCGCTTAACTGATCCAATCGATCGACCTCAACCCAAATAGGCAGCCTTTTGCGTTTCTTCTTTAATGCTTCACGAACATTACTAACCATCTGGCCGATAGTTATCTCAGCTCGCATTGCACTTATGTGATTGTCTTTTATCATTATTCCATCGCACAGACCCATTCGATGATTCTTTCCACCGCCACATTGAACAGCATACTTATCCAACACACGATAGCCAGGCAGCGTTTTACGCGTATCGGTAACCACCGCTTCGGTATTACTACACGCATCGACACATCTGCGAGTAAGGGTCGCTATTCCGCTAAGACGCGAGAGAAAGTTCAGCAGCACACGCTCAGCCATTACTATTTCCGAAACATATCCGCGCAAATACGCAAGTATCTGACCAGCTCGAACACGCGTGCCGTCTCTGACGAGTACTTTCGCTTGTAAATCTTTACCGTAATGTGTCGCTATTTGGCTGATAAGCCATCCACCTGCAAATATACCCTCGGAATTTGCCCGTATCATCGCTGACCCCGTAAGCTCGGGCGATACTATCATTCTTGCATCTACCAAATTCGGGCGCGGAATATCCTCTGCCACTGCAAGCTTAATCAACGGACGTGCAGCCTTGATAAGTTCCTCATCGGTAAACGTACAGCCAACGTATAACAAATCAACAGCTATCCGCTGTACGTTGGCATTATTATTTTTAATCTCTAAATCCGACATTGCTAACCGAAAATCATTTTTTCATCGTTTTTCGTTTATTACGCGACTTCTTGGATTTTTCTCCGCGACGCCCTTTTTTATGAACAACCAGTTCTTTACTTTTATCGAAATATGGCTGAAGTTCAAGTAATTTATCACGAATAATAGCAGCTTTTTCAAATTCCATCGCTTCCGCTGCCTCGAGCATCTCTTTTTTGAGCAAATTTACATACTCCGTTATCTGATATTCTTCTTCGGAAATATTTATCACCTCTTGAGTTGTTTTTCGAGCGGTAATTTCCGCCTCCAACCCAGCTTTTATCTCTTTGCTGATAGTCTCAGGCGTAATATTATGCTTACGATTATATTCCTCTTGAATTTTCCTGCGTCGTTCGGTCTCTTCTATCGCTTGTTTCATCGCAGGTGTAATCCTGTCCGCATACAATATCACCTCAGCGTTTACATTACGAGCGGTTCTGCCTATCATCTGAATTAACGAAGTCGGACTACGCAAAAATCCTTCCTTATCCGCATCCAAAATAGCTACCAGCGAAACTTCGGGCAGGTCGAGCCCCTCTCTCAGCAGATTCACTCCGACAATTACATCAAACTCACCAAGCCTGAGATTTTTCAATATCTCAACGCGCTCGAGCGTATCTATTTCCGAATGCAGATATGCACAAGAGAATTTCTGCTGCTTGAAATAGCTCGCAAGCTCTTCCGCTAATCTCTTGGTAAGCGTGGTAACCAATACCCGTTCGCCAGCAGCTATTCGCTTTTTGATTTCCTCCGTTAAATGCGGAATCTGCCCCGTTGCTGAATGTACGTAAATTTTAGGATCGATCAGACCCGTTGGTCTGATAATCTGCTCGACCACCTGACCTTCGCACTTTTCAAGCTCATACGGACCAGGCGTAGCAGAAACGAAAATAACACGATTCCACAATTCTTCAAACTCTTCGAACTTAAGCGGTCGATTATCAAGCGCGCTCGGCAGCCTAAATCCATGCTCTACCAATACCTCCTTACGATGCCTATCTCCGCCATACATCGCACGTATCTGCGGAATCGTTACGTGCGATTCGTCAATTATCAGCAGATAGTCCTTTGGAAAATAATCTATCAGCGTATAAGGCCTACTGCCAGTGGGCCTGCCCGAAAGATGTCGCGAATAATTTTCTATACCCGGACAATACCCAACCTCTCTTAGCATCTCCATATCATAACGCGTACGAGCTGATAACCTTTGTGCCTCAAGCAATTTCCCCTGCTTGCGAAATTCTTCTAAACGTTCTTCAAGCTCTTTTTCTATACTCGCCAATGCGAATTTTATTCTGTCATCGGGAATTACATAATGCTTAGCGGGATACAATACCATCGTATCGACCGCTTTTATCACTTCGCCCGTTACCGGATTTATCAAATTTATAAAGTCAACTTCGTCGCCGAAAAACTCCACCCGATAGCCATATTCCGCATAAGACGGATACACCTCGACCGTATCACCTCTGGCACGAAATTTTCCACGTCCGAGATCGGTATTACTCCGTTCATACTGCATCTGAACAAGGCTTGTAAGGAGATCATTTCGTTCAAGCCTATCTCCCCTCGCAACGGTCAAAACCATTTCGCGATAGTCGGAAGGGTCGCCAAGTCCGAATATACACGATACACTCGCTACTATAATCACATCTTCTCTGCTCATCAACGCACTGGTCGCTGACATCCTCAATCTGTCCAAATCTTCGTTTCGCGAGGCGTCTTTTTCTATGTAAATATCGCGCTGAGGAATATATGCTTCGGGCTGATAGTAATCGTAATAGCTAACGAAATATTCAACGGCATTGTTCGGAAAAAACTCTCGAAATTCCTCATAAAGCTGAGCTGCAAGCGTCTTGTTATGAGATATTACAAGCGTAGGACGTGCGAACTTCTCGATAACGTGCGCCATCGTAAAGGTTTTACCAGAGCCCGTTGCTCCCAGAAGTGTCTGAAAACGCTTTCCTCTTCGCAGACCTTCCACCAGCTGCTTTATAGCTTTGGGCTGATCTCCTCGCGGAGTGAATTGCGATACTAACTCAAATTCTGTCATTATTCGATTCGATGAGTTATAAGCAAAGCACCGCCAATAATAGAGAGTATAACGAGTATTCCGCCACCACCACAACCACCGCCACCGGCAGGTGCGTTATCATTTCCACTATTGGTTGAGCTATCGGAACTTCCGTTATCATTATTACTGTTCGAACCACCGTTATCGTTCGCTGTACCACTATTATCGCCGGTATTATTGTTATCGCCGACGTTACCGTTATCGCTGCCACCGCCGTTATCTATATTCCCGTTGCCGTTATCCCCGCCACTGCTGTCGCCACCGCCGTTTCCGTTATCTCCACCGTTGTTGTCTCCCCCGCCATTATCCCCGCCACCATTGTTATCTCCTCCACCATTATCATCACCGCCGTTGTTATCACCACCGTTGTCAAATTTATCAAACGACCAATAAAGCACGTCGTAGTTTCCCCAATCTTGTCCGGTAGCGGAGCTAAATCCTACATAGCCCGTATCCGCAGACAATATATCGGATATGTTTATCTGCTTGGACAATAAAGGATTTGCAGGTTTACTGTCATTCTGGCTCGCTCTTACCTCCAGCGTTTGACCGTCATAATCTATCCATACGTACCATATTTTTCCGTCGTCAAATCGTTCTTCAACGCTAGCTGTATCAGGAGCACCCTCTCCGTGATTAATATTCCCGTTTAGCATTATTCCTATATGATTGGAATCGGGATCATTATTATTGTCATCAGCTTCCGCGTTTTTCCACGTATCAAATTCGACAACCACCGAGGGAGTAATCCCCCCGTATCCCATACCATATCCATCACTACCGAGTGCGCTTAGCCCCTCACCTTGAATCACAAATGCAATGCCGTCAGCTCCTGGCTCGGAATTATAATCATTCAATACACCACCTACATCGATAACCCTGAATCTGAAGCAACTACTGAAGTTGGAAACACTAACAGCTTGCGATTGGTAAAACGAACCAACGGAATATTGCTGCGCCCAGCCTACACGAACGACCGCTCCGTCATCGGTAGTCTCGACAGAGGCATCACCGTTAAAGGTAAGTCCTTCAGCGTTGGAAAATCCGTTATAGACAAACCCTTGGCTGATGTGTGGTATTACAAAGACAGTTACTAAACTCATAAGAACAATAATACGCTTCATTACCCGTCTCCTTTCTCTTTGGCCTGTAGTTGGACATAATTTTCGTTTATAATCTATTATATCCGTAACTATAATTA
>WFQY01000224.1 GCA_015486815.1 Phycisphaerae bacterium
CGATAAGGATTATTGGCAGGCAGACCCTCCTCTCGTGAGCGGAAAATGGTATTGGCGGATAGCAATTGCGAGTTCCGCCTTGGTAAATCCGCAACAGGCGACATATTCAAAACCGCGATCCTTCGTTGTGAGCAAAGATGCGGAAATCATCGATGCTGTCGATAGTCCAAGAGATGTCATTCCCATCAAATCGCCGACAACGGTCAAAATAAAGGACGACAGAATTTTTATAAACAATAAACCAACCTTTCTTATTGGGTTGTATGCCGTTATGGAAAATCGCGATGATCTAATCAACGGCTCGTATATGACTGAAAAGAATGTTGCTTCGTGTGAGCCTCTATTTAAGGAATTGACAGAGTCGGGATTTAATACGGTTCAGAACTACGGTACCGCTTCGGGAGTTTCAAAAGCAAAAGAAATCAACGCGTATCTCGATTTGGCAGATAAATACGGATTCCATGTGCTGATGCAGCTGGGCGGTGTAGAGGGAATGCACAAGGATATTGTCGAGCAGCAGATACGAACGTTCGGGCATCACCGGTCGATAATCGCCTGGCTTATGGTTGACGAGGGTGATATGAAGGGTTGGAGTCCGGTCAAGGCGAAAATAATGCGGGATTTTATGAAACAGGTTGACCCGTCCAGACTTGTCGGTATGGTTGTAAGAGCCTGTTCGAACTACGTCAATGCGGTTGACCTGCTCCTTCCCGACCCTTATACACTTCGTTCCACTCCGGCACAGCAGTATTCCTTATATACACGGGAGCTCGCCCGTCAAAACATCACTGCCAAGGCTTTGGAACCAACAACCGTCGTCCCCATATTGCAAGCCTTCAAGTTTGAAGATGAATTTGATAAGGCAAATCGCGATAAGGGACGTGTCCCGTCACTGGATGAAGAAAGATGTATCAGCTATCTATCCGCGGCAGCTGGCAATCAGGGCGTCCTGTTTTACGCATATCATTCGTCGGCAACCTATCTGAAACAATATCCCAAACACTGGGCGAATATGAAAAAACTTGCAGACGAATTGAGAAAACGTACGCCGATATTCTTGGCTGAAGGCGTAGCTCCCGCCTGTAAGATAAAATGTCTGACAAAAAGTAAAGGGATAGTACAATTTGCACGCAGATATAAAAATTCTGATTATCTGTTCATCATCAATCCCGGAACAAAAGCAAAAGAATTTACCATTACCCCGACGTCAACGGTAAAATCCCTTAAACTGTTCGAAAAGAACAAAACATTTTCTATTACCACACACAAAAAGATTCATGATATAATCAGACCATTCGGAGTTATGACTTACAAAATCACATATTAAGAGATTGACGTTGGAGGTATTATCAAAATGCAGGGTGAACAGATACGCAAAAAACTTCGTGCAGGCGAGCGGGTTTACGGGACACATATAGTAAGCTTAGGCAATCCGGTAGAGGCGAGAATGAAGACAGAATTAGAGATAGATTTTGCCTTTATTTGTGCAGAACATATGCCTATCGACCGAACGGAAATATCGATGATGTGTCAGTGTTATTCCGCTCTTGGTATTTCACCCATGGTTCGCATTCCATATCCATCTGCCCATTGGGCAACGATGTTTCTCGATGCAGGTGCCCAGGGAATAGTCGCTCCTTACCTCGAAACTATTGAACAGGTAAGAGAACTGATCGGTGCTGTCAGGCATAGACCGATTAAAGGCAAATTTCTTGATGATGTCCTGTCTGGCAAACGGGAATTCACACTCAAGCTCAAGACATATCTGGAAAACTGGAATCGCAATAACTATTTGATAATAGGGATAGAGAGCGTAGAAGCTATCGATAAACTCGAAGAACTCATCGGAGACGATGGTGTCGATGGTGTATTCCTCGGTCCTCACGATATTACCTGTTCAATGGAAATACCGGAAGAATATGATAATCCGAAGTTCATTGAAACGATAAAGGATGTAATAAAACGCTGCCGGAAATTGAATAAAGGAGTGGGTATCCATGGTGATTTGACGAACTATCTTGATAGTGAATTGAATTTTGTTATAAACAAAGCTGATGTGGTATGGATGCGGAATACACTTAATTCAGAATTCAGAGCGTTGAGAAAACGGTTTGGTGATGTCTATGAGAGATGGTCGGATACGGAAATTGCAGACGTCAAACAGTGCATAGGATAAAAGGAGATGATAATGCCCGAAATTGTAGTGGTTGACGGATATACGCTTAATCCGGGGGATTTGGGATGGGATGAACTGAAGGCACTCGGAAATTGCGTCATCTACGACAGGACAACTCCCGAAGAAACAATTTACCGATGTAAAAATGCGGACATCGTCGTTACAAATAAAGTAGTATTTGACAGTAAGGTGATGGATGCTCTTCCGAAGTTGAAGTGCATAAGCGTAATAGCGACGGGATATAATGTTATCGATATAGAGTCAGCTCGTGAAAGAGGAATCATCGTTACAAACGTTCCGACTTATGGTACACAGTCAGTAGTACAGATGACATTCGCACTCCTGTTAGAACTTGCCCATCACGTTGGTTATCACTCCGGGACGGTAAAGGAGGGAAAATGGTCGAGATGTGAAGATTTTTGTTATTGGGACAAACCTCTTATTGAACTTGCAGGATTGACGATGGGAATTATCGGGTTTGGTCGAATCGGAAGGGGAGCAGCAGAGGTGGCGAAGGCATTCGGTATGAATGTAATTGCCTATGATGTCTATGTAAGTGAAGCAAAAGATATACAGTTTGTCGAACTTGATGAAATATTCAAACAAAGTGATGTGGTGAGCCTGCATTGTCCGCTTACCTCGGAGAATAGAGGAATGGTTAATGCAGATACTCTTCGAATGATGAAAAAATCTGCATTTCTGATAAATACCAGCCGTGGCCCGCTGATTAACGAGCAGGATTTGGCAGATGCCCTGAATGATGGAGAAATTGCGGGAGCTGCCTTAGATGTCCTTTCTGTCGAACCTCCGCCCAAAGAGCATCCCTTACTTAAGGCGGAAAATTGTTATATTACTCCTCATATTGCATGGGCAACAAAATCGGCGAGAGAAAGGCTTATGAAAACAGCAATCGATAATATAAAGGCCTTTCTAAATAATCAGCTTCAAAACGTTATTACTGCTTAGCAGTAATTAGAGCCTCTCCGCTGGGGGTAATTTTTTGGAATTTTGTTTTGGTGGGGTAAGGAGGAAATTGTCTGCTCTTGATAAAAATCGATCATTCTGCCCGCCAAGTCTTCCGGCCGCAAAAGCACCTGCGAGCCGTTTCGTTCCATCATTGACGAGAAGCTCCGGACCGGTCTGAGTGCCCAGCGTATATGGCAGGATATTCATTATGAACACGGCTTTTCCGGCAGTTATGACAGTGTCAAGCGCTTCGTCGGACCGGAATTCTGCTTACCGTATCATAACAATAAATCGTTCCCGATTCGTCATAGACAATATTACTGTTACCATCGTGCCCCGGAAGCTTCTGTTCAGAGTCACCGTCTTTGGGCCAATGCGAACGATTCTCAATCACAGGTTTGATATGGCTATCCTCAAGCCTCTGATATACCTTCCTGTCATCAGCAGCTTTGTCATACGTCAATACCTTGATTCGATCCTCTCCGAGAACATCCTCTGCCTGATCCACCAACGCCGCAACCGCCTCTCTCGCCTCCCCTTGACTATCCACTACTACAGAGATACAACGGTCCGCTTGTATGGATATCACTCCAAATTGTTACAGCAAAATGGGGTTGGAACCTATTCCTGCCGGATAAATTTACTTTACTTTGACCGTAGAGGAAATTCCACCTTTGCATTAAACACACCATTACCAAAAAAGGCAGCTACAGCGGGATCAAATTCACCAAATCTATAAATGATTATTCCATCGCACCCTGCTTTACGCTGCGTTATTACATATCGTGCCCATGTTGAAATAGTCCAGCGTTCATGAATATGGGGCATACCCCCAATTGCCGGAACAAAAAAAGTATGATTTTGGGCAAGAAGTTTCCGCTGAGTCTTCAGCAAATTTACATTAAGACCGGTTTGACCGTAGTTCATTGGAGTAGCATAATCAAGCCATTTGGAAAATACAGGCCAATCCTGAGCATAACCAATAGCCCATCCCGGATCAGACAACAAAGGTGCTATAATTTTAATTTCGGGACGGATCCTTTTGATTCCGTCATGAAACACCCTAACGGCATTAGTAATTTGTTCCCGTCGATACTGGTTTATTTTCCCCCACTTTACCGGATCCTTATCGGGTTGTTTCTCAAAAATATCGATAGAATACCGTTGAAGAATTTGCTCTTGATTATACGAGTCATAATTCAAAGAATTTCTCTCCGGATACCGAATATAATCCAAGCCCACACCATCCAGGGCATACTTGCTAATAAGTTCAACAAATACAGCTTTCATAAAGTTTACCGCTTCGGGATTTGCAGGATCCAGGAAGGTAGAAGCCTGAACATATCGGGACTTTGCAAGCCACTCCGGATGCTTCTTCGCAATCGAATTCGCCCCCATATTGGGCTGAGAGCAAGAAACAAATACCGCTAAGTAAGCAAAAACTTTTATGTTTCTTTTGTGTGCCTGGGCAATAAAATACTTCAATGCATCAAAATCTGAAGACCTTTTGAGCAAGGGGAGATATTTCGATTTATAAACGACCCCATTCCATGAACCGAGAGACAACAGAACGGCATTGCATCCCATAGCTTCAATCTTTCGCAAGTTGGAATCACACTTTTCACGTGTGAAACCCAAACCGTGATAGACCATTCGGGCTTCTACTTTTTTTTCCGTCATAGCCTCCGGATACATCGCCGCCCAAGCCTTATGACTCAACTGTTCAGCTGCACTTTGCCAATACGATCGGGCAATTTGCAAGTCATTTGGAAGAGCGTGTAGCTTCTCCAGTGCGGTTGATAGATGGTCGAGGGCGACAGGTATGGTTGAATCAAGGTTGCCTATCCGTGTCAATTTACTCTGAAGGTCTGTAATTTTATTTTTTAACATTTCCCGTGGTGTTGACGGCACATACTTCTGAAGTGAGACCTGATCAACCAAAATTTTTCCGCGCGAAAATGTACCTCCTACGGTCACATACAGATAAGCTATTTTATATTTGGAAATGGCGTGACCGCGTACGCTAACCCGTAACCAACCATAAGAGCCCGGACGAATTTTCCAATAGAAATGTGTTGCTTGAGAATAGGGTTGATCTTTGTATAGTATATGGCAGTAAATCGTTGCGGATTCACCTTTCGCAAAAAATACATTTTCAGCTTTAATATACGCAGCAAGCTCAAAATTTGTCACGCCTTTTGTATCGGTGATTATCTGCCTGAAAGCACGATTTTTGCCATCACCAACAATCACTACCGATGCAGCACCGTCATGATGGTCATCGCTAAAACCAAGAGGCTCAAATTTATTCATATGGGTTTTCCAATGTTCCGGATATCTGGAAACCACCTTATCTCTTTCTTCAAAACTACCATTGAGAACGAGGTTCTCGCCGAAAGAAATACCAGGTATAATCACCGCTAATACTACAACTACTTTAAATAGGTTCAACTTAGTGTTCCTTATCTTGACTATGGATGATTTCTGTTCCACTTCTTGTCAGTATTAGAATCGCAGGTTCCAAACTCACTTTGACCTTCTCAATCACAAGCCAGTCCCCCTCGTAATGATGAGGAACTGCGAGACGTGCTTTGTAATCCAGAATCGGAATGCGCTTCGGACGCACCCAGTGTTTTGTCCTTAACAGGATATCCCATCGTCCGTTACAGGGCTCTCTAAACTTCCGATAAGCTATATATAATAACATCTGGTTATTGTTACGAATATACGAATGAAAAACCGGTACTGGTGGTGCGATTCTCATTTTCAGTCCATCTTCGGTTGCACAAACTTCGCCTTGCCTCAAACGTATCTCAAAATCCGGCTGACGCATTTTATTACGGTTATAAAAGGTGTGCGCTATGGTCTGATAGGCAAACCAGGCATCAGAATACACAGCTGCCTTGTCCTGACCGGGCAAACTCATTATGCCAAAATTCTGATGTGTATCTTTGGTTTTACTAAAAGCATACACATAGTAAGGCGCAGAATTCCACCCGATATCCCAAAGAGTAAACATACATTGTGCCAAAATGGATGCCTGACGTTTATCATGAAGATGCGCATGCTCGACATAACCCACCCCATTGGCATAGAACTTTGCTTCAGGCCAGACTGCCTTTACCTTACGCATCATATTTTGCAATTCAACAAGATCTTCTATCCTGCGATAACCGATGTTAGCCGCAATTCCATCACCGTATCGAGGCAGGCCAAGTGCGATAACCTTCATAATCCAATCGGTAGCAGGAGCACTACTTACCGCAGTACAACTAATCCTGCTGTCAGGATCCCCTTCTTTAATTGCAATGGATGCGGGAATAAAAAGTTTCTCCATATAATCTTTAGCTGATCCCGTCCATCCCCATTCGGGAAAACGTTTGTTCTCTTCATCTCCAATTACCCAATGATCGATTTTGCCCTTATACCTCGTTGCCATGCGTCTAAGCCAGTCACAATATTTTTCTACCGAACCCGTAGTATCCATTGGATGGTAGAGACCTTTGAATACTCTGAACGTTCCTACCCTAAGGGCTGGTCGCATGCCAAGTTCATGGCTAACCTTGATATAATTATCAAGCGCCTTCAACTTGGAGGTGCCGATATCCCGTTCCGTATATCCCATTTGTTTCCAGTAATTACCACCAAGCGTCTCAATCTGCCACCAGTAAATCAATGCCTGCGTCTTCATAACGCCCAAATCGCGTACGGTTTGAAGCATCCTTCGGGTTTGTTGCTCATCAGGATTTAAATAAAACCAAACCATCGAATACGGCATGTCTCTCTGAATGGACATCGCAACGGTATGTGACCCAACAAGAAAAAACGCAATTATCAGAAAATGCGCAGCCTGTAGTTTTTTCGTATCCCTACAATCCATAAAATAATTCCATATAAATATCCCAGTTTCTTCCCCGTGTAGTTAACCCATCGAATAATTGACCATGGGGATATTTGTCCACCCAGGCATAGGTTAAAAAACCACTTTCAGTTGCTGCCGGATTATCCACCGCCAACTCTAAAATATACCTTTGACCCTGAGTGGTTTTAGACTTTAACGGAACAGCAAGCTTTCTTTCGCTTTTTGTGAGATATGTTGCGATTACATCTGTATCCATTTCCTTCAAAGTTTCTATGTTTTCTACCGAGATAATACGGGAACGAGGAATTATTACACTCGCCAAAGGTTTGGCCTGTAAAGAACTTGTGAAATCATCCTGCCAATGATACAGGCTCACTTTGAGATTTGGCCCACGAAACGAGTTACCCAAAGCTTTTATCAGGATGACCGCAGCGTCTAACTCTTTACCTTCCGCCGTAAAAGTCTGCCTGAGAGTATGATCATGATCAATCCTGCACCCATAAATACTATTATGGCAACGGGTAGCCTTGCGGAGAAATGTGTAGTGAAAGCTTAGAATCTGCACATGCGATGCGTGAGAATGTGTTCCTGCAAATAAGCGAATAGAAGTAACCTTGTCTCGGCTAAACGACAAAACTGTTGCTATTGTTATAGCTCGTCCTATCGCACGCGGATTCTGCCAATATCCGATACAATCAGAGGTGTTGTCGTCAAAAACGGCGAAAGTAAGTGACCTCTGGTTGGCATTTTGAACCGAGGCTTCTACCATAACGGCAGTACAATTCTGAGGTGTATTTAATGGTTTTGAAATTACTCCCGCAGTCGTAGAACCATCGGCGCGTATTACAAGTTTACCGGAATCCTGCAGGACAATTGCGTTTGTGTTACCTGCGGGATGCCAGAAACCACTTCCACCCAGTAATACCTGGGCGGGAATCACAACAAATATCAAAACTTTCGATACCATATTTTCCATAAAATATCTTGCACTACAATATCAAAAAAACCGTTTGAAACCATACGCAGGCTTATCCTGAAGGATACGCATTTCATCGAATTTTCGCCATTCTACATGACCATCCCCAAAAGCAGCATTTCCTCCCGCGGGGACACCGTTGCCACCTCGTCCGTTGTCGTAATGGTTGGATTTACTATATCCATATACGGAATACCAGGTTGTCTCATCGAAAAACAGTGGACGAGTTACAAGGTTCTCTTCACTATTTTTCATGGGTGGAGGAAGATGATTATCCAGGGGAGTGCCCTCTATCAACTTATACTCCTGCATAGCGTCCTTGGAACCGGCATAAACAGGATATCCTATTGAATAAATATGGTCATAAGAGATATCTGCCCTGTAATGTTCCCAGTCGGCATAGCTGCTGCTGGTTTGATCCTTATTGTTTTTTGCCCAGTTTGGACAAAACAGGGCTTTACCATCTCCTGCCTGATAGTTGTTTTTGAGCGTATCTCTCATATATTCCGTAATTAAGAGCCAATTACCGAATCTATACACATATCCACTGCGTGCCAAACACAGTTTCGGAAACTCCCCCATATTATCACTGGAGTAGATCATCCACATCGAACTCATCTGTTTGAGATTGCTTGCGCAAACCACTCTCGTAGCCAAAAGCCTTGCTTGCTGCAATGCGGGAAGAAGCATCGCAACCAGAACCGCAATGATAGCGACCACAACAAGTAATTCGATAAGTGTAAAACTTTTTCGCATCGGAACATCCTCTACTTATGCGTTGGTGTAGAACGCGGTGCGCAGACTCACTCTACGCTCCACGCCTTACGTTCTTCCTATCTTCTACGCAGCAAGCCCAAAACTCCCAGGCAAAGCAGCCCAATCGTCGCAGGCTCGGGAATCTCATTCGCAAAATGGACATAATCATAATCAGCTATACCCTTTGCGCCGCTGGTAGCATCGCCCCAGTAAAGCTTGGTATCGCTGGTGCTACTCAATGCTACATTCTCCAACCTCAATATATCATCAACATAAACATCGGCAGTACCACTTCCAAAGACAACCTTAATTGGCATAAAATCCAAAGGCTGCCACACTCCACCCACTTGCGTAGGGGTATATTCACTATACAGGTCGATAAAACTTAAACTTGCACCACTAACTCGTACACCAATCTGCCAACCACCGGAATAATAGTAGTATGGGCTAACCTGCAAACTTCCCACACCGGCTTCCTTGGCTACTATGCCTGCCGCACCAGCTCCTGTACCATTATAGACCCTGATACTTGTTTCAAGAGTTGAGCCGTTAGTAAAATCAGGCTGATAAGGATTGGGGCTGCCGACAGACAAAAACCATTCGGTTTGGCCATTATTTGCACTGGTGTCAACATGGTAATAAGCATTTGTGCCTTCCCATGACACCGGCCCCCAGTCAGGTTGTGGGTCTCCGCTTCGATAAGAATTCCAGCCAGCATTCCAGGGATTGAGATTGCCTTCATACTGAATGTCCCAGGTAATCGCTGCCC
>WFQY01000225.1 GCA_015486815.1 Phycisphaerae bacterium
AATTGAAGCGTGCTTTTTTGTTCTCGATAGTCGGCGTTGTCGAAAATCTGTTCTTGTTAGCCTTTAAACTCATAGGTATAATAGTAAGCATCAGGAAAATGATTTGCAACCTTTAGTGTTTATGATGGTAAAATAATATGTCGCAAGAAACGACAAAAACGACGAAAATCGATAGGAAAGTTAAGCCTGTGAAAATAGGAAAAGCGCAGGAAAATCAGCTGATTAGCAGAGCTAAGTCGGGCAAAAAAGATGCTATTGAAACACTGATAAAGTTGCATCAAGACAGACTTTTTGCCTTCGTTTGGCGGATTGTCAGAGATGATAATGAAGCTGAGGATATTTGTCAGGAAACATTTCTGCGGGCGTTTTCCGCTATAAAAGATTTTAACGATGAATATCGATTTTCGACTTGGCTGTTTACTATCGGATACAGACTTGCACTGAATCATATCAAGCATCATTCAGCTAAGCAGGGATTTGACTTTTCAAACATTTCGTCCGAAAGAAGCGAACAAAATCCGGAAGAGCTGGTAATCCGAAGCGAGCAGGCGAAAAATCTCAAAAAGCTTATATGGTCGGAAGTAGATAAGCTCTCTGCCTTTCAGCGTGCAGTGATGCTGATGTTTTATCGGGAAGAACTTTCGTGTCAGGAAATTTCGGATTCGTTGAATATTCCCGTCGCAACGGTCAAGAGTCATCTGCACAGAGGCAGAGCGAAATTAAGAGAAAGACTCGAGACAAAAGGACTCGACAAAAAGATGCTGCCTGCGTTGGGCGCGTAAATTTTATTCGGGTAGAATATGAATTGCGAACAGTTTGAACAACTATTAGACCAGTATCTTGACAACGAGCTTAAGGGGTCGGTCAAGCTCGAGTTTGAGACCCATATGGTTAACTGCGAGGGGTGTGGTCACCTTTTCGCTATGAGCGAAGCGATTGGTCAGATTATAGCTGAACCCAGCTTCGATGAACCTATGTTGTCGGAAGATTTTTCCGAACGAGTCCTCAATGAAATTGAAAAACGTCAGCAGAGAAGACGCACGCTATACAGGATAGCTGCTCCTGCGGGTCTTGTCGCATCGGTTGCGATTATTCTTATGGGAATTATCATATTTAGCGCCAAAACGACCGATTCGCATAATCGCCTTATTGTTCCCGTCAGATTAGCTGATGCAAAAGTTAATAGTGCGAATAACTCAGCGACCATTATTCGGATGCCCAAAAAACAACCGCTGCCGATCGATAAGGAGTTTGCTTCTGTAAAATCATCGAATACCGATCCGCAACATATGAAAAATATTCAACAGACGGGCATAGAACATATAAGCCAGATAGAACATATAAGTCCGACAGAATCGTTAGAAGCGAAATCCGAGATAGCTTCTTCGCTATCAGAAAAGCAAGATCAGCTGGAAAACAGCGAGCTCAATGACGAATTAAATACTTGGCTAACAAACACACTCGAGCGGGCAGGTTTGACCGTATGGGAACTCGCTCAGCTGAAAACGCTTGCGTGGGATAAGATGCGTGAAGGGCTTATCGACAGTTTGAAGACGCCATCTTTGCTGCCCGCGGGGAATGTCATACCTATCAATCCGATTATCAATAATTCTGCGGATATAAGCACGCCACAGGATAATGAAGATGTTTCTGTTGATCAGCAGGGGCTTGAGCTAATCTGATGCGAGCGGAAAGTTACCATTGCACGAGACGCCGCCTTATCGGATGGATATTGATATTAATTCCTATATTGTTTTCCGTTGCTTCTGCAAATCAGCCCGTTACGAAATCAGCTGTCAGCGATGACTTATTAGAATTTTTGCCGGTATGGACGTCCGGCATATTGGAAGTCAGAAATCTTGATTCTCAATCAGACAAACTTAGCCTGTTATTTTCTATTATAGGCGATGATTGTGATGACTGTATCGATAACACTTCTCAGACAAAACCACACACAAAACTCGCCAGCCAATTCGATAAATTGATACGCAACAATCTTGGCATATCAAGCGATAAATTTTTGCACGATATCATAGGCTCACATTTTGTCCTAAGTTGGGGAGGCGTTTCGATGCCCGACCAATTCGGCTTGATATGCAAAGTGGATGATTATTCTGCAATAGCTTCGCTATTAACGTCCGCAAAAGCGCAGCCGATAAAGAACACATCGAGTCAACCGGCGAAGTCGGGATATTCGATTAAAAAGTATCAGCTTGCCTGCAAGAATATTCGGGCAGCTGTGCTTAACAATAAGCTACTTATACTCGCTACCGTCGCTAAAAAATCCGGTGCGAGTATGTTCGATTCGATGGTGGATATAGCCTCCGGTGCACTTACGAAGAATTTCACAGACCGACCGACAGTTCAAACAATCATCAACAACATCAAGCCTAACTATAGCTTGCTTTTTGCACTATTGGCTGACGGGGGAAAGAAACTTAATCGAAAATCGCGCCATTCACTTTTCGGAAAATTATTATCATCACTCGATTATTTTGCCATTGCAGGCTATCCCGACCGTAAAATTATCAAGATTAGAATATTATCGAAACTATCGCAATATGACAGAGCGTTTTGGCCTGATAGTTTCATCAAATTCAATCCGCAACTGACCTCGATGATGCAGATGCCCGCTGATTTTATGTATCTTACGTCTATCAATCCGTTACGCTGGTATCATCGAATAGCTGAGCTTGCGGATGCATCGCAGATAGATGCAAAACAATATCGACAGATGGTAGAATTGCTCATTCCCGACGATCAGCTTCGTGAGGATTTTTTCGAATCGCTAGGCCCCGAGTTGCTCATACTTATTGGCAGTTACGATAAATCGGTGCTATCTACCCAACCTACATCTATGCCGGCTGAACCGACGAATTTTCCCGATGTTACCGTCGCTATCAAGACCAACAATCCTGCGGTAACCGCTGATGCCGTAAAACAGATATTCGGATTTTTAGCGGATTTTATTACGATTCAAAATATTGCAGGCAATCATAGCCCCAATCCTCTGACGCACAAACATATGTATAACGGATTTGTTGTTCACACGCTCGACGTCTCCGATATTTTCGGCGGCAAGGATTCACCCGCTTTTACTCATCAGCTTTGTTGGTGTCTTGCGGATGAATATCTTATCGTCAGCACCCGTCAGGAAGCGTTATACGAATTAATCGATAGAACATTTGAGCCCGAAAAGTTTTCCGATGCGCAATCTTCCGTTAACATTAAAACCGACCGACCGGTAAACTGGATAGCACAATTCAAGCCCGCTAATCTTGCAAGACGAATTGATGCCTTTACCGGCAGATTAAATCAATTTCAGCAAAGTTTTAATTTTCCCATACCTCACAACAAGTCAGCCGGCCGATACCGCGTGATTTTGGGCATCGGTACGAAAATCGAGAAAGATACTAAAACCAACGAACCGATACTGAAAGTGGCAGCGGTGCTGCCAGGCTATCCCGCTTGGGATAAGATACAAATCGGCGATGTCATTGTCGCCATCAATGGCAAACCGCTTGAAAATACTACAAACGCATCTTCTTTGAGTGCGAGAATATCGCAGGCACTTAAACATTCGAGAAAAATCAAAATCACAGTTATTCGCGGAAAGATACTAAAGGAAATAACCATCACCATACCGAAAATCACAATCGCTCCGCCAAGGATGAATGCACTAAAATTACTCAAGCGGATGTTGGATACCGCTGCGAGGTATTACCAAACGGTTACTATCTCGAGCATAAAAGCCAAAGCCGGCGAAGTAAATATCATAATTACCGCAAAAAGGTCAATAGCTGATAATTAGCAAGTTTATGCTGCTTTACGTACATATTCCGTTTTGCTCGGGCAAATGCCTTTACTGCGATTTCTATAGCATCGTCGCTAACAGTACGATTATCGATTCTTATATCGACGGGCTCGAAAGAGAAGCTCAGCTTGTTCGCGAAAAATATTTCGACTCAACCGAAATTACGCTGGAAACTATTTACATAGGCGGCGGTACTCCTACAATGCTTACAGACAGTCAGCTCGGGCGTATAATGAGAATTATCGATAGCAATTTTCGGACGTATAAACTCAAAGAATTTTCCTGCGAAGTCAATCCGGAATCCGTCTCCGCTGATAAACTCGCAGTGCTGCAAAGCTCCGGTTTGAATCGTATATCAATAGGCGCTCAGACATTTGACGACGCACTGCTGAAAGTAATAGGCAGGAGACATTCATCGGCTCAGATACAGCGAGCCTATGAGCTTGCACATAAGTTTACGGACAATATCAATTTGGATTTGATTTTCGGCTTGCCTTACCAAACAATAGATAATCTGAAAACCGATTTGCACCGGGTAGCTGAAACTCTGAGTGCAGCTCATCTTGCCTGCTATGAGCTTACCTTCTCCGAAGGAACCAAGCTAACGGAAATGTTGAACCACTCACATATTCCGACGCCCGACGAAGACCTACTGGTTGAAATGCATCGATACGTCCATCGTTTTTTGACAGCTAACGGTTATGAGCATTATGAGATAAGCAACTATGCCAAACCCACCCGACAATGCCTACACAATTTACGCTATTGGGAAAATGCCGAATACATAGGCCTCGGAGCCTCCGCTGCTGGTTATATCAACGGTGTCAGATATAAAAATTGTTCGGACGTAGATCAATATTGCCGAAAACTTTCCGATAATATTCTGTCTATAGAATCAAGCGAGACTCTTTCGAAAAAATCCCGAGCTGGCGAAACCGCAATGCTTGCTCTGCGTACCTCAGCTGGCATCGATAGAGAGAAATTTAAAAACCAAACGGGTTATGACCCTTTTCTGCTTTTTGCAAATCAGATTGAAAAATTCCGTAATACGCATCTGCTTGAGATTGACGAAAGGACAATCAAACTCACCCCCGAGGGCTTCCTGCTGTCAAACGAAATCCTCCGTGAATTTTTATTATAAATTCAAAAACAAACAGGCCAATCCTTTATTTTGATTGACCTGTTTATGTGGCTTATCAGTTGTTATCCGGTAGGAAGTATTTTGCGGTTATCAATTAACCATCTTTCTTGAAAGGCATGTCTTGCAGCCCACCCAACTTCACGTATATACCATCCGTTGACAGATCCTCCAATTACTGCCCCAATAGCTGGGATAGCAGCTAAGGCTCTACGTTTAGTAAGATTTATACCTAATTGTTTTGCTAAAGTTCTGATAGCGATGATACTGCCTTCTTTTGAAAACTGTCGACTAGCTGCGACTTCCGCCATCTTTTTCCATGTTTGTTTGGCTATGGTTACTTCTATGATCTTGAGGGTCGTCAGAGCTGATATTTTCTCTTCCATAGAATTTGCACCAGAC